>DATDBV010000021.1:0-22526 GCA_036524715.1 Nakamurella sp.
GGGGCCGAGGTGAAAGGGACGGCACGTCCTAATCCCAAGTTCGTTGAGGATCGACGTGACGTCGTAGATCCATGGCGTCGTGAAGGACCCGGCCGATGACCAGGACGTCGCCATCGCGACGAAAGATGAGGAAGTGTCGCGGACGGCGGACCCTCCCCCCGGAGGAGCGGGCGCGGCTCTGCGAGAAGTGCCAGGAGAACACGCCGTTCCCCAATTCAGGACGGGGTGTATGCCCTGCACCGTCGGTGGCGGATGCCACGTCGCGAATAGCTGTGGCGATCAGTGCCTCGTAACGCTTGCGTGCTTCCTCGCCGAACTGCTCGCCAGACCATGCAAGGATCGAGACGATGTCGGCTTGGGCAGCATGGGTGAGGCGGTACTTCGCCATCAGCCAGCTGGCTGGGTCCGCGCCGCGCGGACAGCGAGTTCTCCGATGAAGTCGTCGAGGTCCTCATCGGCAATATCGTCGTAACGTCCCGAGGTGAGATCTGACCAACCCCTGTCAGCAGCCTCACGTAGGGCAGCAATTTTGGCCGCATCCTCCATCTCCTGGCGCTCCAAGAGCCGAAGACCCGCGCGCAGAACCTCGCTGGCGTTCTGGTAGCGCCCAGAGGCAACCAGGGAGTCAACGAGCTTGTGCTGCTGTTGACTCAGGACGACATTCCTCGTAGCCACGCCGACCACCTCCATTGGCAGTTTATGCCATCGCACCGATGCGCGACGGGGATTCGCGGGCGCCCGTGAACTCGCCGCGCATGTCGATGAGGTCGCACAGTTCGGACGTACCGGAAGGTCGACAAGAACGCGCCGCCTGTTGACACACATCCGTGTCGACCGCAAAACGCCGCCGGATACCGGGCCCGAGCCGCCGGGACGACGGACCCGCATGGCTGATCCGACATCAGAGGCGACAGGCATGCCCCATCATGTCCCGGGCCTCCGACAGCGCCGGATGACCGGCCCGAGCCACCCCGCCGAGCGGCGACGTTCGGCTGATCGCTCTTTATTCACAAGGTAAACGAATCCTCCGCGCGCCGTGTCAAGTCTGATCACATCCAGTGACGCGATGTCGGAATTCGCCCGAACAGACTTCTTGACTACCGCAGGGTGCCATGCTTGACTATCGCCAGTTTATACCGCACTGAAACTATGACTCCACTCACTGAGGAGACTGATGGCAGAGAATCCTGTCGGCGACGTGACGCATCTGCGTGCGGCCGGGGTCAGCGTGTTGTTGGACAGCCGGGCCGGTGGACCACCGGCCGTCGTGTACTGGGGGCCCGACCTCGGCGACCTTTCGCGATCGGACCTTGCCGACCTGGAGTTCGTGGCCAGGCCGCCGGTCGGGGACAGTGCTATCGACGCGCCCGAGCGGGTGGCGATGATCCCGCAGCCGGCGGACGGCTGGGTGGGCCGGCCGGGTGTCTCCGGCAGCCGGCAGGGCGCGGACTTTTCACCCGGGTTCCGGCTCGTCGACGAGCGGCCCGTTGCGGCCGACGCGATGCTGGCCGGCGGCCGCGAGTTCGCCTCGTCCGACGCCACCGCGGGCCTTGACCTGCTGATCCGGCTGGAGTTGGCCCGTTCCGGACTGCTGCGCATCAGTGCGGAACTGACCAATACCGACCCGGAACGCGCCTACGACCTGGACAACGTGAGCATCGCGCTTCCGGTGCCGGCGCAGGCCACCGAGCTGATGGATCTGACCGGACGCCATGCCCGCGAACGGGTTCCGCAGCGGCGGGAGTTCACCGTCGGTACGTCGCTGCGCGAATCCCGGCAGGGCCGCCCGGGCCTGGACGGGGCGGTCCTGCAGATCGCCGGCAGCCGCGGCTTCGACTTCACCTCCGGCTCGGTGTGGGGCATCCACCTGGGATGGTCGGGCAATCAACAGCTGTACGCGGAGCGGATGTACAACGGCCGTCGAGTGCTGGGCGCCGGGGAGTTGTTGCTGCCGGGCGAGGTTCGCCTCGATCCCGGTGAGAGTTACCGCACCCCATGGGTCTACGCGTCCTGCGGAGTCGGCCTGAACGAGTTCTCCGGCCGGTTCCACGAGTATCTGCGGTCGCGCCCGCAGCATCCGCGATCGCCGCGGCCGGTGCTGCTGAACACCTGGGAGGCTGTCTACTTCCGGCAGGATCCACAGACCCTGATCGAGCTGGCGGACGCCGCGGCGGACGCCGGCGCGCAGCGGTTCGTGCTGGACGACGGTTGGTTCCGCGGACGGCGCGACGACCACGCCGGCCTCGGCGACTGGTACGTCGACTCGGAGCTGTGGCCGAACGGCCTGCACCCGCTGGTGGACCATGTGCGTTCGCTCGGCATGGAGTTCGGACTCTGGGTGGAGCCGGAGATGATCAACCTGGACTCGGACCTGGCCCGCGCCCACCCGGAATGGATCTTCCGGGCGGGCGGCCGGACCGGCATCGCCACCCGGCATCAGTACGTGCTCGACCTCGGCCATCCGGGAGCCTACGACTACATCGCCGAGCGTCTGCACAGCCTGCTCGACGAGTACCCGATCGCCTACCTGAAATGGGATCACAACCGGATGGTGGTCGACGCCGGCCACGGTCCGGCCGGAACGCCGGGTGTCCACCGGCACACCCT
The DNA here is from genome assembly GCA_036524715.1 of Nakamurella sp. Classification (GTDB taxonomy): domain Bacteria; phylum Actinomycetota; class Actinomycetes; order Mycobacteriales; family Nakamurellaceae; genus Nakamurella. The sequence continues at coordinate 2,608 of DATDBV010000021.1, forward strand.
GGCCGTCTACCGACTGCTCGACGAGCTGCGCGCCCGGCACCCGGAGCTGGAGATCGAGTCGTGCGCGGGGGGCGGCGGCCGGGTCGACCTGGGGATCCTGGAACGCACGGACCGGGTCTGGGCCAGCGACTGCATCGATGCCCTGGAGCGGCAGCAGATCCAGCGGTACACGCAACTGCTGCTGCCGCCGGAGCTGATCGGCACCCACGTCGGGGCGCCGACCGCGCACACCACCCACCGCACGCTGAACCTGGGACTGCGCGCCGGCACGGCGATCTGGGGTCACCTGGGCATCGAGTGGAACCTGCTGCAGGCCTCGGACGCCGAGCGGGCGGGTTTGGCCGACTGGGTGGCGCTGCACAAGGAACTCCGGCCACTGTTGCATTCGGGCCGGGTGGTGGTCGTCGATCATCCGGACCCGGCGGTCTGGGTGTCCGGCGTGATCGCCCAGGACGGCTCGGACGCGCTCTTCGGCATCGTGACCGTCGATCGCTCGCTGACCTGGCCGCCCGGCCCCGTGCGGTTGCCGGGCCTGATTCCGGATCGGCGCTACCGGCTGGAGCCGGTCCACCCGGCCGATGTCTATCCGGAGGCCCCGCAGGTCCCGGCGGGGTGGGGAAAGTCGATGCGACTGTCCGGCCGGGCACTGGGGCTGGCCGGTGTGCAGATTCCGGCGATGTTCCCCGGTTACCTCCACCTGCTGCGCGTCACCGCCGAACCCGACGGCGAATGACGGCCGCACCCCCACAGCTGAAGGCACATCCCCACCGATCGGGGCACAAGTGCGCTCTCATACCGTCACAGCAAAGGAGCCAGACTGTGAGAACTGTTACCTACCACGGTGACCGGCCGTGACGTCGACACCGGAGGCGAGGGAGCTACTCGAGGCGGAATCCCCGGTCCAGCGATGGAAGGGGTTCACCCGGGGCGCAGCCACCGGCGGCAATCGCCGGCGGGGACCCACCGACCTGAAGGCCGCGCTGCTGTTCATCCTGCCCGCGGCCGTCGGATTCATCTTCTTCTACGTCCTACCGGCGATCCGCGGGTTCTACCTGAGCCTGACCAACTACAACCTGCTCAAGGACCCGGACTTCATCGGACTGAGCAACTACACCCGCCTGCTGAGCGATCCGATCTTCTGGAACTCGCTCAAGGTCACCGTCTACTACGTGATCATCAACATCGTCGTGCAGACCGCCGTGGCCATCGGCCTTGCCCTAGTGATGGACCGGGTCGTCAAGCGGACGTTGACCAAGGGCGTCATCCTGCTCCCGTACTTCATCGCCAACGTCGTGGTCGCCCTGGTCTGGTATTGGATGCTCGATCCGCAGCTGGGCATCGTGAACAAGTTCATCGAGGCCATCGGCCTGTCCGGCCAGTCCTGGTTCGGCAATCCCGCGCTGGTGATCCCGACCATCGCGTTCATCAACGTCTGGCGGCACATGGGGTACACCGCCCTGCTGATCTACGCCGGCCTGCAGACCATCCCCAAGTCGGTCTACGAGGCGGCGTCCATCGACGGCGCCACGGCGTCCAAGCAGTTCTTCAAGATCACGCTGCCGCTGCTGCGGCCGGTGATCACCCTGGTGCTGATCGTCAGCGTGGTCGGTTCCTTCCAGATCTTCGACACCGTCGCGGTGACCACACACGGCGGCCCGGGCAACGCGTCCCGCGTCCTGCAGCTCTACATCTACGACCAGGGGTTCGGTGTCAACAACTTCGGCTACGCCAGCGCCATCTCGGTCGTCCTGTTCATCATTCTCATCATCGTCGCCGCGCTGCAGTTCCGGTTCCTGCGCGGCCGCGAGTCGGACCTGGCGTAGGAGACCGTGACATGACGCAGACCGCAACGAAGCCGCCTGTCGCCGCCGCGACCCCGACGACCGAGCGCCGGAGCATCACGCCGGGGCGGATCCTGGCCTGGGTGTCGTTGGCACTGGTCGTCCTCATCACCCTGTTCCCGTTCTACTGGATGTTGCGGACCGCCTTCTCCAACGGACGGTCGCTGGCTGCAAACTCGTCGAACCTGCTGCCGGCGGACTTCACCTGGGGCGCGTTCAAGCGGGTGCTCGGGTTGGCGACCCTCGAGGAGGCGCAGGCCGAGGGTGGTTCCGGCGCAGCCATCAACTTCTGGTTGTATCTGGGCAATTCGGTGATCGTCGCCACGATCATCACGGCCGGACAGGTCTTCTTCAGTGCGATGGCGGCCTACGCGTTCTCGCGCCTGCGCTGGCCGGGCCGGGACAAGGTCTTCGCCCTGTTCCTGGCCGCGCTGATGATCCCGCCGATCTTCACGATGCTGCCGAACTACATTCTGGTCAGGCAACTCGGGCTGCTGGACAGCTACGCCGGCATCATCCTGCCGTTCTTCTTCATGACGCCGTTCGCGATCTTCTTCCTGCGGCAGTTCTTCCTGGGCATCAGCCCGGAGATCGAGGAGGCCGCCCGGTTGGACGGGGCCGGACACTTCAAGATCTTCCTGCGGGTGATCCTGCCGATGAGCACCGCACCGGTGGCCACCCTGGCGATCCTGACCTACATCGGCGCGTGGAACGAGTACCTCTGGCCGCTGCTGGTCGCCACCGACGACAGCCGGCGGGTGATCACCGTCGCCCTGGGCATTTTCCGATCGCAGACACCGCAGGGGGCGCCGGACTGGCCCGGGCTGATGGCCGCGACCCTGCTGGCCGCGGTGCCGATCATCGCCCTGTTCTGCATTTTCGGCCGCAAGGTCGTCAACAACATCCAGTTCTCCGGCATCAAGTGATCCGGTCCGAGGAAAGGCGATTTGAACGATGAGACGGAAGCTGGGCCTGCTCGCCCTGGCCGCCGTGCTGCCGCTGACGTTGACCGCCTGCGTGGGCGGTTTCGCCGCCGGGGGCGGCGGCAGCGCCGGTGACGGTACCGGCGAGGTGCAGTACTGGCTCTGGGATGCCGGCCAGTTGCCGGCCTACCAGGCCTGCGCCGACGCCTTCGCCGCCGAGAACCCGGGCGTCACGGTGAAGATCACCCAACTGGGCTGGGACGACTACTGGACCAAGCTGACCGCCGGGTTCGTGGGCGGGACGGCCCCGGACGTCTTCACCGACCACCTGGCCAAGTATCCCGAGTTCATGCTGAACGAGCAGCTGCTGCCGCTGGACGACCTGATCGCTCGGGACAGCGTCCCCACCACCATCTATCAGCCCAGTTTGGCGGAGCTGTGGGTGGGTCCGGACGGCAAGAGGTACGGCATGCCGAAGGACTGGGACACCATCGCGCTGTTCTACAACAAGGCGATGACCGACGCCGCCGGGATCACGAAGGAACAACTCGATTCGCTGGAATGGAATCCGACCGACGGCGGCAGCTACGAACAGGTGATCGCGCACCTGACCATCGACAACAACGGAGTCCGCGGCGACGAGCCCGGCTTCGACAAGAACAACGTGCAAACCTACGGCATCGGCCTGAACAAGTCAGGCGGCGGCGACGGCCAGACCCAGTGGAGCATGTACACCGGCAGCATCGGCGATTGGACCTACACCAACAAGGAAACCTGGGGCACCCAGTACAATTACGACGCGCCGCAGTTCCAGGAGGCTATCGGCTGGTTCCGGTCGTTGATCGACAAGGGTTACCTGCCGCCGCTGGAGAAGACGCTCGGCGCCTCGGACACCGACCAGTTCGCCGCCGGCAACTACGCGACGATCACCGAGGGCTCCTGGAACATCAACACGATCACCGGCAGCGCCGGCCTCACCGTCGGAATCGCCCCGACCCCGGTCGGTCCCACCGGCCACCGGGCGAGCATGTTCAACGGTCTGGCCGACTCCATCTGGTCCGGCTCACAGAATCAGGAGGCGGCCTGGAAGTGGGTGAAGTACCTGGCGTCGCCCGCCTGCCAGGACCAGGTTGGCCAGAAGGGCGTCGTCTTCCCGGCGATCCCGTCCGGCACCGAGGCGGCCGAGTCGGCCTTCCAGGACAGGGGAATCGACGTCTCGGCGTTCACCCGGCACGTCGAGGACGGCACCACCTTCCTGTTCCCGCTCACCGAGCACGGCGCGGCGATCGGCCAGATCATGACGCCTGCCATGGACAGCGTGCTGAACTTCTCCGCCGACGTTTCCTCGCTCACCGAGGCCAACGACCAGGTCAATTCGCTGTTCCCGCAGACCGAGTAACCGGGAGGCGGCGAGCGCACCTATGCTGCCGGACATGCAGAGGGTGGAAGCGACGTTCCCGACGCTGTCGCAGGCCTCTCGGCTCATCCTCGTCGACCTGCTCATCCACGGTCCCGCCTCGCGGGCGGATCTGGCCCGCCGGGCCGGGCTGTCACCGGCCAGCCTGACCCGCATCACGAAGTCGTTGTTCGACGCCGACCTGGTCACGAACTCCGACGCGGCGTCCCCGCAGCGGACGGGACGTCCGTCGCAACCGATGGACGTCAACACCGACCTGGCGCATCTGGTGGGCGTCAAATTGTCCGCCGACCAGCTGAACCTGGTGACCACCGACCTGCGGGCCGCCCTGCTCAGCGAACGCACCGTGCCGTTGACCGTCAGCGATCCCGCGGTGGTGATCTCGACGATCGTCGAGGGAGTCGAGCAGGCCGTCCGGGTCGACCCGAGGATCGGCGCGATTGGCATCAGTCTCGCCGGTCCGGTGTCCTCGCGTGCCGAAACAGTGCACATTTCACCGTTTCTCGGCTGGAGCGAGGTTCCACTCGGAGCCGGCGTCCGGGATCGGACCGGCCTGCCGACCGTCGTCGTCAACGACGTGCGAGCATTCACCGCCGCGGAACACTGGTTCGGTGCCGCGGCCGGCATCAGCAACTTCGCGCTGGTGACGATCGGCACGGGGGTGGGTTGCGGCCTGGTCGTGGACGACCGGCTGGTCGAGGGTGGGACCGGCGGCAGCGGCCAGATCGGCCACCTGCCGATCACCGAATGGGGGCCGCTGTGCGAGCGCGGGCATCGTGGCTGTGTGCGTGGCTACCTCTCGTCCGGCTCGGTGGCGGCGCAGATGTCCGCCATCCTGGGTCGGGCCGTCGGGTACGACGAGGTACTCGCGCTGGCCGCCGCCGGCGACCCGGCGGCACTGCGGCTCGTCGAGGAGGCCGGCCGGGCGCTGGGCACCGTCATCGGCATCATCGCGTCGGTCATGGCACCCGAGGTCGTGCTGATCTCGGGCGAGGGCGCCGGCCTGGCCGACCTGGCCATGGACACCGTCCGGCACTACGCCCGCGTCACCGAACACTGGACGCTGCCCGACATCCCCATCAAGATCGTGGACTTCAGCTTCACCGAGTGGGCCCGCGGCGCCGCCGTGATCGCCCTTCGGCATCTGCTCGATGCCGCCGTGCGCCCGGAGGCCTGAGGACCGAGGGGCCCAGGACAAGAGGCGGCAGCGCCCCCTCCTGGTGTTGATCATGGGGCGCTGCCAGCAGAATCACGGCGTGTCGTGGAAATCGTCGGCGTGTCCCAGGCACCACACCATGATCAACACCAGGTGGAGGGCCTCGGGCCCGCGCCGGCCGTCCGGTCGATCCCGGTGATCCTCAGCGGTCCACCGGCTGGTGCTCTGCGCAGTTGACCCGCAGATCGGCGATCTGCAGATCGATCCCCAGCAGGGTGCAGTGATGTTCGGTGTCGGGCCACTGCCGGTGGAAGCGGCAGCTGAGACAGGTCCGTGCCACGTCGATGATTCCCACGTCCAGCAGCAGGCCGATCAGGTGCAGCATCGCCTCGAGCGTCGTCTCCTGCCGGTCGCCCGGCATCGCGGCGATCGCGGCCCGCAGCCGGTCCTGCGCGGCATCCAGTTCGTCGGCCAGCGCCAGGCCGGCCGCGGTCAACGCGACTCCCGTGCGGCGTCGATCGTGCGGGGACCTGGCCCGGGCGAGCAGGTTCTTGGACTCCAGTGCGCGCAAGGAATCGGTGATGGTCGGTTGCGACACGCCCAACTCCACAGCCAGCCTGCCCACGACCGGCTCCGGCGGCGGACCGGTGGCGATCGTGCTGAGCAGATCCAGTTGCAGTGGCGTGAGCCCGTGCCGGGATGCGATCGCCTGACGGAACTGTCGCTGTCCACGGGCCAGCCGGTCGATCGCGTCGACGATCTTGCCGGGCAGCTGGTTTGCGCCGCCGTCACCGATCACCACACTGTTGGACAATAGGGCCGCGTCCATAGCGACACCGACAGCACGACCGCCTTGAACCACGCCTGGTACATGGCCTCGACCTGATCCGCGTCGGCGTCACCGCGCTCCAGGAACGGTCGGATGGTGACGGTGATCGGCACGATCAACGCGATCACCTGCCGGAGCGGAACGTGCGCGGACGGGGAGCGGACCCCGTCGGTCACGTTCTTCTTCGACGTGTGGTGGCGCAGGCCGATCTCCTCCTGCCGGGCGAGCCAGCCGGCGCCGTGATCGCTGCGGCAGACGTCGACGATCCACTGCCCGAAGCGCTCCCGCACGCCGGCCAGGTAGGCGGCGTCGGGATGACCGTCCGCACCGGCGAACTCCTTGACCAGGTGCGGATGAGAACCGACGAACCCGTACCAGACGTCCATGATCGCCTCGGTCTGCGGGCCGAGGATGTCGGCCGCCCGTTGCAGCGCCGCGGCGTCCGCCTCGGTCCACAGCACCGACTGCTGCAACTCGTCGAGATCGGTCGCGGTGACCGGTGAGTCGCTCATTGTGGGGTTGGTCGGGTGCGACGACATGGCGGATCCCCTCGATGTCGGACGGGCGCAAAACGAATCGGTGGCACCAAAAGGATAGGAGTCCTATGTAATGATCGCAAGCTTTCTCGGTCGTCATTGCCAAGAACTCCTCGGTGAACCGGGCCATCGGTTCCATCGCTTCGGCGGGGCGGTCGCGGGTTGACTGCCACCGGTTCGTCAGCCCGCGCCGGTAGCTGCCGGAGTGGGCTGTCCGCGGATCACCGGCTAACATGAACGTCGTTGTCCATGCTAGGAGATCGGCCGATGGCTGTGGTCCAGACCGGAACGAATACCTCCGTCGATGGCAGCACGCCGGCTCGACCCAAGCGCGCCGATGCGCTGCGCAACATCGAGGCGATCATCGCCGCAGCGACTCGTCTGCTGGCCGTCAACCCCGACGCCAGTGTGAACGAGATCGCCAAGGAAGCCGGCGTCGGCCGGATCACCCTCTACGGTCACTTCGACTCCCGCGCCACCCTCGTCCGTGAGGTCGCGGACCGGGCGATCGCACACACCGAGGACGCGCTCGCGCGAGTCGATCTCGACGGCGACCCGCGCGACGCGCTCGGCCGACTGCTGGAAATCACCTGGCACCTGACCCATCGCTTCGGCGCCCTCGTGGTCGCCGCCTCCCAGGCGCTGTCGCCCGAGCAGATACGCCGTGCCCACGACGAGCCCGCCGCCCGGGTCCGCGCCCTGCTGGAACGGGGCCGTGCGGCCGGCGAGTTCCGGGGCGACGTACCGACCGACTGGCAGATCAGCGTCATCCAGGCCATCCTGCACGGCGCCTCAGCGGCCGTGCACCGCGGAGAGATCACCGCCGACGACGCGCCGACCCTCGTCCGCGACACCGTGCTCGCCGCCCTCGCCGCCTGACCGCGGCTCGCCGCCGACCGCGGCTCTCCGCCTGACCGGGGCCGGGCCATCGGTCGTCGTCACTGGATCAACTCGTTGTTGATCATGAGGCTCTGCCAGCAGAATCACGGCGTGTCGTGGAAATGGTCGGCGTGTCCCAGGCAGAGCGCCATGATCAACTCCAGGTGAGGGGGCTCAGCGGTTCAGGATGCTCCGGGTGCTGGCTTCCGGGCTCAGGTCCAGCCGCCGCAGCACCTGCGCGTTGAGCGCGACCACCACGGTGGACAGCGACATCAGGATCGCGCCGACCGACATGGGCAGCACGAAGCCGATCGGCGCGAGCACGCCGGCGGCCAGCGGGACGCTGATCAAGTTGTACCCGGCCGCCCACCACAGGTTCTGCTTCATCTTGCGATAGCTCGCGCGGGACAGCTCGATCACGGAGAGCACCGAGCGCGGGTCGGAGCTGGCCAGGATCACCCCGGCCGAGGCGATCGCCACGTCGGTGCCGGCGCCGATGGCGATGCCGACGTCGGCCTGCGCCAGCGCCGGTGCGTCGTTGACGCCGTCGCCGACCATGGCGACCTTCTTGCCTTCGCGCTGCAGTTGGGCGACCTTGACCGACTTGTCCTCGGGGCGCACGCCGGCGAACACGCGGTCGATGCCGAGTTCCGCGGCGACGCTGGTGGCGACCGCTTCGGCGTCGCCGGTGATCATCACGACCTCCACGCCGAGCTTGTGCAGGGCGTCGACGGCCTGCCGGGACGCGGGCCGGACCTCGTCGGCCAGCCGCAGCCCGCCGACCACGGCGCCGCCCCGCACGACGTGCAGGATGATCGCGCCCTCGGACCGCCACCGCTCGGCCTCGTCGACCTCGGCGGCGCCGATCTCCGCGAGCAGGCGCGGACCGCCCACGCGCACCTCGTGACCGTCTACGGTCGCGGTGACGCCGACCGCCGGCGAGGAGGAGAAGCCGGTCGCCGCCGCCGGCGTCAGGCCGCGGTCCTGGGCGGCGCGCACGATCGCCCGGGCCAGGGGGTGTTCGCTGTCACCCTCGGCGGCCGCGGCCATCGCCAGCACGGTGTTCTCGTCAAGGTCACCCACCGGCTCGATCCCGGTGACGGTCGGCTCGCCCTTGGTGAGGGTTCCGGTCTTGTCGAACAGGACGGCGTCGACCGTGCGCATGCTCTCCAGCGCCAGCCGGTCCTTGACCAGCACGCCACCGCGGGCCGCCCGCTCGGTTGCGATCGACACGACCAGCGGGATGGCCAGCCCGAGGGCGTGCGGGCACGCGATCACCAGCACCGTGATGGTTCGCACGACGGCGGAATCCGGGTCGCCGACCACGGTCCAGACGATCGCGGTGATCACCGCGGCGACCAGGGCGAACCAGAACAGCAGGGCCGCCGCCCGATCGGCGATCCGCTGAGCGCGGGACGACGAATTCTGCGCCGCCGTGACGAGGCGCTGGATGCCGGCGAGCGTGGTGTCGTCACCCGCCGCGGTGATCCGCACCCGCAGGCCGGAGTCGGTCGCGACGGTGCCGGCGGTCACCGTGTCGCCGACACCGCGGGCGACCGGCCGGGACTCCCCGGTGACCATGGACTCGTTCATGTCGGCGCGGCCGTCGATGATCTTGCCGTCGGCCGGCACGCTCCCGCCCGGGCGGACCAGCACGACGTCGCCGACCTGCAGATCCGACGGTGCAACCTTGACAATCTGGTCCCCGTCGACCTTCTCGGCCTCGTCCGGCAACAGGGCGGCCAACGAATCGAGGGCGGAGGTGGTCTGCGCCAGGGACCGCATCTCGATCCAGTGGCCCAACAGCATGATCACGATGAGCAGGGCCAGCTCCCACCAGAACTCGAGTTCGTGGTGTAGTAGCCCGAGGGTCGCACCCCAGGAGGCCAGGAACGCGACGGTGATCGCCAGCCCGATCAGCAGCATCATGCCCGGCCGGCGGGCCCGTAGTTCGTCGATGGCGCCGGACAGGAACGGCCAGCCACCCCAGAAGTACATGACGGTGCCCAGGACCGGGGCGATCCACCTGGCTCCGGGGAAGTCAGGGACCTCGTACCCGATGAGCATCGCGAACATGGTTGAGAACGCGATCACCGGAACGGCGATGATCAGGTTGATCCAGAACAGTCGCCGAAACTGGCCGACGTGGTCCCCATGGCCGCCATGACTCCCGTGACCGCCATGACCTCCGTGATCCGCGTGTGCGTCGTGACCGGTCTGCCGATCGGAGTGGGCGCCGTGGTGACCGGCGTGCGGGTCCTGATCCTGTCCGTCGGAGATGTGGTCCCCGGTAGTGGCTGTCGGTGTCAGCGATGAGTGGTGGTGATCGTTGGCGTGCGGATCGGTCACGGTTATCGTCTTCCATTTCGAGTGGCGCGTGGTGTGTGTCGCGGTGCGGGGTACGGCCCCGGGCCGGCGCCGAATGACTAACCCCATGCGTGTCCTCGATGATTCGCCGGGGCGCTGACCGGTGTCAGGAGCGGACCAGGCGGGCGATGGCCTCGCTCACCCGAATGTCGCTGACACCCGGCACCCGACCGACCTCCTCACGAATGGACAGTTCACAGTGACCGCAGGTCATCCCGGTCACCCGATACTCGGTCGTGCTCATCGAGCTCCTTCGGATCCATACCCCTATGGGGTAGCTATACGTCAGGACTATATACCCCCCACCGGTATCGCGCAAGGACGAGCTCGGAACAGCGGCCGGGTCGGGTGTGCCCGCGACGTGAACGGCAGCAACCCCACTCGAATCGATCATGAAGGACACGCCCTGATTCCTCCGGTTTGAGGGCGTGTCCTCCATGATCAACTGCGGGTGGGGGAGGGGGTCATCGGGCCGACCATGTGCGCGCCCAGCAGCTCGCCGGTCTCGCCGTCGAAGATCGTCTTGACGAACCCGGACGGCTCCGGGGCCGTTCACCGGTGGCCACGATATTGTGGTCCGCCCGCAGATCGCGAGCGGTACCGTCGCCGGTCACCCGCACCCTGCCCTTGCCGGAGACGGTCGCCGAACCGGCGGACCGAGCACTGGCTGTCCAGAAATCCAGCCCGATCTGGATAGCGGTCCGAGACCAAGGCCGGCAACGTCGAGACGACCAGCGACGACCTGACGAAAGCAATGTGGCAGCGCTCGCCTGCCACGATGTCGCCTGCCCTCCGGTTTGGTCCGGGATAGCCTGACTGTCGTGGCGAGACCGGTGGGTGGTGCCGACCGCGACAACATCTTCATCAGCTACCGCCGGGATGACACGCGGCATCTCGCCGGGCGAATCTACGATCGCTTGGCGGAGCGCTTCGGCAGTGCGAACATCTTCATGGACGTCGACTCCATCGAGCCGGGTATCGACTTCCCAACAGCGATCGCCGACGCGGTCGCGTCCTGCGACTTGCTCCTGGCCCTCATCGGACCGGCGTGGCTGAACGCTCTCGACGACCGAGGCCGGCCTCGCTTGGACGACCCGAACGACTTCGTCGTCCTCGAGATCGGCTCAGCGCTCAAGAGGGGGGTTCGAGTTCTCCCCATCCTGGTCGATGGCACGGAATTCCCCCGGCCGAGCGAGCTTCCCGGGATGCTCGCTCCGCTCGCCCGTCGCCACGCCATGCGCCTGGATCACGAGACGTTCCGGTCGGACGTCGAAGCTCTGCTCGCGGTCGTCGCGAAGATTCTAGGTTCGGCGCGACGTGGGTCAACCGCTGCGCGGGCCGACGGGACACCGGACCCTCCGACCGGGCCGCAGCAGCAGAGCGACCTGCCGTCGGACCGAAACTCGCTCGCACCGGTCCGGTCGGCGAAAGGCCCGCACACCTCGGCGCAACCGCCGCGCGCCCGGGTGTGGAGCGTCCCGGCCCGCAATCCGCACTTTACCGGCCGCGACGACCTACTGGCCGAGTTGCGGCGGCGACTGCGGGCCGGGGAGGCCACGCTGGTCGTGCAGGCGTTGTACGGGTTGGGCGGGGTCGGCAAGACCCAACTGGCGTTGGAGTACACCCATCGGTTCGCCGCCGACTACGACCTCGTGTGGTGGATCGACGCCGAGCAACAGGTGCTCATCCCTCATCAGCTCGCCACCCTCGCCGGCCGGCTCGGCCTGCCCCTGGGTCCCACCGTCCCCGACACCGTGGACCGGTTGCTGGGCGCGCTGCGCGGCGAGGAACGCTGGCTCCTGATCTTCGATAACGCCGAGCGGCCCGCTGACATCGCCGACTACCAGCCCGGGGGCACCGGGCATGTGCTGATCACCTCCCGCTACCCCGCCTGGGGAGCACTTGGCGGCCGGTTGGAAGTCGACGTGCTCACCCGACCCGAGACCGTCGCGCTACTACGGGCCCGCATGCCGACCCTGGACGAGAAGCTGGCCGACCAGCTCTCCGCCGAACTGGGCGACCTGCCGCTGGCCGCCGCCCAGGCCGCCGGCTACCTGGAACAGACCGATCTGCCGCCCGAGGACTACGTACGACGCTTCCGCACCCGAAGGGCGGAGCTGCTGGCGCGCGGCGATGTGCTGGGCTACCACGGGCGAATCGATACCACCTGGGCGCTGTCGTTCGAGCGGCTACGCGCCGAGGAGCCGGCCGCCGTACAACTGCTGGAAATCGCCGCCTTCCTCGCACCCGAACGGATCCCGCTGTTCCTGTTCAGCGGACATCTCGAGTTCCTGGCCGAGCCTCTGCGCGCGACAGCCGCCGATCCCGACGCCCTCGCCGACACGGTCGGCGCGCTGGTCGGCTACTCGCTGGCCCGCCGCCACCACCACAGTTTCCAAGTACATCGGCTGGTTCAGGCGGTCATCCGCAACCAGCTTGTCCCCGAACGGCAGCGGGCGATCGCCGATCGGGCGGTGGCCCTGCTGGTCGCCTCCTCCCCCGGCGACCCCGAGGATCCGTTCAACTGGGACAGCTACCACCTGCTCACGTCACATGTGCTCGCCACCGCACCGGTGGGCGACCACTCCGCGGACGGCCGCCGACTCCTCCTGGACATCGCCCGCTACCTGCATGGCCACGGGGACAGCGCCAGCAGCCGGGCCGTCGCCCAGCCGATGCTCGACCGCTGGCGGGCGAACATCGGCGCCGACCACACCGACACCTTGACGGCCGCCAGCATTCTCACCATCGCCCTGAACGAGCTGGGCGAATCGGAGCAGGCCATCCGCCTCGGTGAGGACACGCTGCAACGCTGTCGCCGGGTCCTCGGCCCTGACCACCCGACCACCCTCTGGGCGGCCGCCGCCCTCACCGCCGCCCTTGTCGGTCTCGGCCAGTTCGGGCGCACCCGCATCCTGGGCGAGGACACGCTGCAACGCTGCCGCCGACTTCTCGGCCCCGATCACCCCACCACGCTTTGGACGGCGGTGAACCTGACTGTTGCCCGGGTCCTGGTCGGCGACGGCGAGCCGGCTCGGCGCCTCGGTGAGGACACGCTGCAGCGCTGCCGCCGGGTCCTCGGCCCCGAGCACCCGACCACCCTGTGGGCGGCGGCCGCCCAGACCATCGCTCTTGTCGGTCTGGGCCAGTCCGAGCCGGCACGTGCCCTGGGTGAGGACACGCTGCAACGGGGCCGCAGAGTCCTCGGTGCCGACCACACCACGACCCTGGCGGCGGCAGCCGGCCTCATCCGGGCCTTGAATCAGCTGGGCGAGGCGGATCTCGCCCGCGCCCTCGGCCAGGACACCCTGGAGCGCAGCAGCCGTGTGTTCGGTCCGGACAATTCGCTCACGCTATTCGTGACGCAGGCCGCTGACAATGCCCCTCTCCCGGCTGACAATGCTGCTGCGGACCTCCAGAGCCGGCCGCGGTGAACATCCCATCCACTGCCGCGGACGGCGAACCTCGGTCAGGGCGGGCCACGCGGTCGGGAAGCCAAGCCGGAGGCATTGTGGGCTCCTGCGCGGAATATCTACAACCCTTCTTACCCTACATTCCGTCGGGCCTGATATCTGTTCAATGTTTGGACAGAATCCAATCCATTACTCAACATCTGCCAGCAACACTTGGCATCGGCCCGTGCATGTTTGAATGCAGTCTGGATGGCAGGCCTGAGGCGGATTTCTCGGTAGCGGCGATGGCATCGCGTGGAGATCATGCTGCGCTGGCACGGCTAGGCTCGATGGATGTCACGCGGCCGCCGTTCGACGATCCCGGTTGGACGCGGATACGCGAGTTCGCTCGCAGGTGGTCGCACGGCTCTTCCTTATTGAATCATGCGGTTGAGGAAGTCTGGTTGGAGTTCGATGTCTGCTTGACCACGCATGCTCCTGGCAATACACCGAACTTGTTCTTCCGGCACGAATATCAAAGTCCCCACGAACTCGCCCTGCGAAAAAGGCTGTCCGGAGAGTACATCCGCGCGGCGACGGAGGGCTTGGAAATTCTTGAGGGAGGACGCATCCCCCCGGCAACTCTCTCGACACTCGCCGAATGCATGGACATCTTGCCGGCCGGTGGCCGGATTCTCTTTCTCGGCGCAATGATCGCACGAGTCCCCGGAACTGTCAGAATGGTCGCGTCCGGACTGGGTCTTCAGGACGGGCTCCACTACCTGCAGCGCTTGGGAATCCGGGAATCCCTCGGACACAACGGACTCATTGCTGGCATCTCGCAGCTGTCGGACCACCTGTGGCTTGCCGTGGACCTCGAAGAGACAGGGGTCAGTCCCCGGATCGGCTTTGATTGCTACTTCAACAATACCGATCACTCGAAGAACAACGGGAGGTGGGCAGGGTTGTTGGACTTCTTCGTTGATCATGGCGTCTGTACGGACCACAAGCGGAATGCGCTTCTGGGAGCCGCTGACATGTCGAACCGTGAATTTGATGAGCAGGCCTGGCCCGAAGGCCTGCGACGAGTTTCAAAGGTCCTGGGTCCGTCGGGATTCGACAGGCTGGCACTCTACATCCACCACGTCAAAGTGATCGACAACCCGGGGGTGCCCCTCGAGGTCAAGGCATATCTCTGCGCCAGCTACCGATGAAGCCCTCGAATCTCGCCGCCGAGCCGTTGGCTGAGCAGTGCCCCATCGGACCCGAGCCTGGCCGAGCCCGGCCGAGCCCCGAGCCGTCACGTAGAGTCAACATCCCCTCGGAATACGACGGGGGGCGTGGGCTCTCTCGGCAGGTCACCTGGCGATGAGCGGGCTAGGATCATTCTGCTGCCAGGCGTCGGCTGCCGCGGGCTATTGAATGTGTCCGTCGCATGTGTGGAGAGGGGACGTTCGATGACATCAGACGAGGGTAAGTTCGGGACTCAGGAAGCCCGGGATGCGTTGGAACAAGTGGCATACCGCATCAACGCGAATTATGCCGTCAGCGCGGAAGAGCTTCGCGCGCTGCCGAACTACGAGCGGATACCAGCGGAAATCCGTCGGACGATCGAGGATCTGTCCCCCGCCGAGCGGGAACTCTTGGGGAAGGTCTTCACGACCCTCGGGGAGCACCAGGACTATCTCGGCATCAACCTGGGGGGGATATTGAGCTACTGATGCAGCGCATCGTCGGCGTGACGCCCCAGCTGACCACCGAGAGCCGTCGACTTCGCAGCAAGCTGGAGTTGATCCTGCCGCCCCTGCTGGCCACCGGTCGACAACTCGTCGGCCACCCCGAACTCCGCGCGCTCTATCCGGAGTTCCTGATCCAGACCCACAGCATCATCCGGGCGAGCGTGCCATTGATGGAGACCGCGCTGGCGACCGCCCGGACGCTCCCGCGCGATCGGGTCACCGGGCCGCTGGCCGAGTACTTCGAGCAACACATTCCCGAGGAACGCGGGCACGACGATTGGCTCCTGGAGGATCTGGAGTCCATCGGGTTCGCCCGCGACGAGGTGATGGGTCGTGTTCCGTCGCCCACCATCGCGGAGCTGGTCGGGTCCCAGTACTACTGGGTACAGCACGTCCACCCCGTTGGCCTGCTCGGGTACATCGCTCTGTTCGAGGGCTACCCGCCCTTACCGGAGGAGATCGACCGGATGCGTGCGGCGACCCGGTACGGACCGGAGGCATTTCGCACTCTGCTGTTGCATGCCGATCTGGATACCGGCCACCGTCAGGACCTGGATGACCTGCTGGACTCCTTGCCGTTGACCGATCAGCAGCGAACGCTCGTCTCGGTCAGTGCCCTGCGCAGCCTGCTGCTGATCACCCAGGCGCGGCAGGAACTGCTCGACAGGTTTTGACCACCCCCGGCTCTTGGTCCGGCGATGATAGGCCGGGGCGTCGAGTCATCATCCCGGCGGCAGCGAGGAGCGGGAT
Source organism: Nakamurella sp. (assembly GCA_036524715.1). Classification (GTDB taxonomy): domain Bacteria; phylum Actinomycetota; class Actinomycetes; order Mycobacteriales; family Nakamurellaceae; genus Nakamurella. Next base: position 18,437 of record DATDBV010000021.1, read on the forward strand.
TGGGACACGTGACGTTCGTGCACGGGATCGCCAACAAGCCCGAGCCCGACGTGCTCCTGGAGCAGTGGCGCGCGGCGCTGTTCGATGACGACGGGCTGGACCTCGACGGCATGGGGGTCACCGCATCGATGGCGTACTGGGCGGATATCTTGTATGCAAACCCCGCACCTGCCGGAAGCGCCCACGAATCGACCGAGCTCGAGCTGGCATCGACCGTCTCGGCCGCCGACGCCGATTTCACCTGGCTCCCCAAGGCCCCCGCACACGAGCGTGAATTCGTCTCCGGTCTTGCCCGCGAGATGGGTGTGGTCATCGGCGCGGGCACCGCCGGGACCCCGCCGGAACCCATCGTGTCGGCCGGCTCACCAATGGAGGCGGCGCCGCTCCCACCGTGGCTCAAGGAGCGCCTCATCCGGGTGTTCCTGCGGGACGTGCACCACTACCTGTTCGACGCCGAGGTCAGGCCACGTCCCGGGGCGTTCTTCCGGGTGCGCCGCGATGTGCGGGCGCGCGTCCTCGATGCGTTCGTCGAGGGCGCGTCCGAGCCGGGGCCGCACGTCGTGGTGGGCCACAGCCTCGGCACGGTCATCGCCTACGACGTGCTCACCGCCGTGGCGGGTGTCCCCCGGGTGGACGCGTTCATGACCGTCGGCAGTCCGCTGGTCGTCCGGCAGGTGCAACAGCGACTTTCTCCACCGTGGACTCCCGGCGACGGATGGCCGTTCGAGCGGCTCGGTGACGGCCCCTGGTTCAACGTGTACGACCCGCTGGATCCGGTGTGCGGCGGTTGGGAACGGAAGATCGCCGAACACTACCGGTGGCACGACCAGACAAGGGTTGTCGACATCCTCGTGTCGAATCGGGGGAGCTGGCGGCATTCGATCGGCAAGTACCTGGGTCAGGACAAGCTGCGATCGGCGCTTCTCGCCGTGCTGGACCGACCATGAACCACGCCGAGGAGTCGCCCGCCGAACTGGAATCCGACCTGCACGAGGCAATCGAACGTTTCGATTGGCCGCGGGTTACCGAGATCTCACAGGGTTTCATCAGGCTCCTGCGATCCGCGACTTCGGTGCCGGTCCGGGACGTCAAGGCGCATCTGCACGTGCTGCGAGAAGGACTGAGATTCGACGACCTGCGCGACGTTGCCGATGCTGCCCTGGGTCAGGGGCTCGACGACGCCGCGATACGCCGGCAGTACGCCCAGGCGTTGGCCGATGCCGGCAACCCGGCGGCCGCCCTGGACATCTTCCGCGGCATCGCCGCCGACCCGACCGTCCCGGACACCGAAAGGATCGAGGCCCGCGGGGGAGTGGGCCGCTGCTTCAAGGAGCTCTTCCTGGTCACCACGTCACCCGGCCGCCGTCAGGAGTTCCTGATCCGCGCCATCGACGCCTACCTCTCCGCATACCGCGAGGACGCCGGCCGGGTCTGGCAAGGCATCAATGCCGCCGCGTTGCTGGCCCGGTCCTGCCGCGAGCACCTGCGGGTCACCGGCCACGACGAGGCCGCGGACACCGCTCGACGCATCGCGCTGGCAATCGTGAACGGCGTCGACCTGATGCCCGCCCCCGACGCCTGGGCGATGGCCACCGCCGGCGAGGCTCTCGTCGCGCTGGGACGGTCCGATGCGGCTGTCCGGTGGGGAAACTCCTTCGTGCTGGCGCCCGACGCCAGCGGTTTCAAGATCGCGTCCTATCTTCGCCAGCTGGTGCAGATTTGGCAGCTGGACGGCGACGCCGCGCCCGGTGACACGCTGCTGCCGATGCTCCGCTCCGCACTGCTGAGATCCAGCGGTGGCGAAGTGACACTGGAGACCAGGGACCTTCGGTCGGGCAGGCTCGCCGGATCCGCCGACGAGCGGTTGGAGAGGGTCCTGGGCGGCGATCGCTACCAGTCGCTGACCTGGTACCGGCGGGGTCTCGAGCGGTGCCGCGCCGTCGCCCTCATCGAGAACGGCAATGAGGACGGCATCGGCACCGGCTTCCTCCTGCGGGGCGCCGACCTGCATCCGGACCTTCCGCCGACCGTGCTGGTCACGAACGCGCATGTGGTGCCGGAGAGCCTCGCCGCGGACGACGCCGTCGTGACGTTCCACGGCCTGGACGGCAACATGCGTGATGACCGACCGTTCCGGGTGATCCGGCGGTGGTGGTACCAGCCGTCCACCCGTCCCGGGCTGGACACCACCCTGCTCGAGCTGGACGGATGTCCCGCCGACGTCGAGCCGCTTCCACTCGCCCGCCGGTTGCCGGCCCTGACCGGGTCCGCTCAGCGGGCGTACCTCATCGGCCACCCCAGGGGACTGGCGCAGCCGCAGTTCTCCCTGCAGGACAACCTCCTGCTCGACTACGACGACACGGTCGTGCACTACCGGTCACCCACCGAGGGCGGCAGTTCGGGCAGCCCGGTCTTCGACAGCCAGTGGAAGTTCATCGGTGTACACCACGCGGGGGGCGTCGACACACCGCGGCTGCACAATCACGGAGGGACGTACCGGGCGAATGAGGCGATCGGCGTCTCGGCGATCCAGGCCGCCCTGCTGATCCACCCGCCGATGCCGGTGGACGTCCCGTGAACGAACCCGAATTCGACGCGCCGGGCTCGCAAGATTCGGTTCCTGTGTTGGTTCGGCTGGGGTCGGCGGCTGGCCGCGGGGAGCTGACCTCGATGTTGCGTCGTGCCGGTCTGCCCATCGGACGGCCCGTCGTCGTGCTCGTCGGGGGAGCGGGTGGCCTGAACCGGACGCAGACCAAGGCCTGCGACGTGCTCTTCACCCGCGCGTTGGTGCCCGCGTTGGAGGACGCGGACGCAGTGCTCGTTGACGGTGGCACCGATTCGGGCATCATGCGGCTGGCCGGTCGGGCCCGACAGCTCCTGCATGCCCGATCACCGCAGGTCGGAGTGGTCGCCGAGGGCACCGTCCGCTGGCCGTCGGACCCGTGCGAGGGCATCCCGGGAACCATTCGGACGGACTTTCGGGTCGACCTGGAACCCCGTCACAGCCACATCGTCGTGGTGCCCGGCGATCGATGGGGCGACGAGGGCCCTTGGCTGAGCGCGGTCGCCGCCGCCCTGAGCGTGGGCCGTCCGTCGGTCACCGTCCTGGCCAACGGCGGCGACATCGCCTACGACGACGTACGCCGCTCACTCGCCGACGGCCGCCGGGTCCTGGTGCTCGGCGGCACCGGGCGGGCCGCCGCGGAGCTGACCAATGCCGTCGCCGGCCTGCTCGCCGATCCCCGTGCGGTCGCGCTTGTCCGGTCCCCGCTGCTAACCGTGCTCGGTGACGACCCACCGGTGGTTCGCTCGGCACTGGCAGACGTGCTCGGTGGACTCGGCGCGGTCGCGGTGGCGCCGCGACCAGTTCGAAGAACGCCGTAACCCCGCAATCGGCCCGGAGCGCGGGCCAATTCCCGCATCCGGCAGCGGCGCGGCGAAGAACAGCAGAATGACGAACAGGCACCGACGCGATCCTCTCGAGCGGGCGAGGGCGTCCTGGCGGTCATCGGCGATCGCACCATGACGCACCCGGACTGCTGGCGTCGCACGCAAGGATGAGGCGCACGACGTCGATGCCATCTCCCGCGGGTGGGCGCGCAGCCGGACGGCGGCCGTCGCGAGTGGAAGCCTGCGCAGCCTCGGCGGCGCAGACAAGGCATACCGGTGTCCCGGCTGCATCCAGCTGATCGCGCCGGGCAGACCTCATCTGGTGGCCCGGCCCGCCGACCATCTGCTCGGCCCAGAAGCCGTTCTCGACGACCGCCGCCGTTGGCACACCTCGTGCTGGCGGGCGGGGTGATCCGCCGAGCATTCGCCGGAGCGGGCGCCCGACGAGCCTGCACGTTCGGTCGCCCGATCCGCAAGGGCTACGACCGGGCAAGGGCTCTCACCGTGCGGCCGTCACCTTCGCCGGCGGCCAGTGCAGCGCCCGCCCGAGGGCGGCCAGCACCGACTCGTGCATGGCCTCGGACACCGTCGGGTGGGCGAAGACGATGTCCGCCAACGACTCGGCGGTCGCCTCCAGCCCGCGGGCGATGCCGAAGCCCTGGATCATCTCGGTCACCTCCGGGCCGACCAGGTGCGCGCC
>DATDBV010000022.1:0-7622 GCA_036524715.1 Nakamurella sp.
AAGAAAGCTGCGCACGTGGATGTCGGCGCACGGCGGGCCCTGACCGCGGACAACCGAGCGTGACGCAGCCCACCTGAACCGATCAAGTTCTTTCGCTTGCCAAACGATCGCCGACGGTAGATGCTTGCTACGTACAACTAGATGTGTAGGACATGCAAGCAATGACGACGCCCATCGGTTGCCGTCCAAATCCGAAAGCCCCGCCCATGACAGACACGCTTGTCGCCACTCCGGCCCCGCCCGAGGATGACCTGATGGCCGACTCGGCCGACATCGCCGCCGTCGTCGTCGACCTGATGCGCCACCTGCACGGCATCAAGGCCCGCCTCGCGGTCGGCCCCGAGGCCGACCACTCGCCGCTGTTCCTGCTGGTCAAGCTGGTCCGCTCCGGGCCGCAGCGGGCCGGAGCCCTGGCCGAACTGGTCGGCGCCGATCCGTCCACCGTGTCCCGGCAGGTCGCGTCCCTGGTCAAGGCCGGCCTGTTGGTCCGCGAGGCCGACCCGGACGACGGCCGGGCTTGCCTGCTGGTGCCCACCGAACTCGGCCGGGCCAGGGTCGACGAGTACGCGCAGCGTCGCGCGGCCGCCATGGCCCCGATCGTGCAGGACTGGTCGGCGCAGGACCGGTCCGACTTCCTCCGCCTCCTCCGCAAGTACGTCACGAGCATCGACGTCCACCGCGACGACGTCATCGCGACCCTGATCGCCCATCCGCAGAAAGGCCAGTGATGGCTGCCTCGACAGACGCAATCCAGGTGGCGCCGGCCGCCCCGGCGCTGTCCCACCGACAGATCCGCCTCATCCTATTCGGTCTCATGGCCGGCATGCTGCTGGCCGCCCTCGACCAGACCATCGTCAGCACGTCGATCCGGGTGATCGCGGACGACCTGCACGGGCTGTCCGCCCAGGCCTGGGTCACGACCGCCTACCTGATCACGTCCACGGTGACCACCCCGCTGTACGGAAAGCTCTCGGACATCTACGGCCGACGGCCGATGTTCCTGATCGCGATCAGCATCTTCATCTTCGGCTCCGTGCTGTGCACGTTCTCCACCTCGATGTACGAGCTGGCGGCGTTCCGGGCCATCCAGGGCATCGGCGCCGGCGGCCTCTTCTCCATGGCCCTGGCCATCCTGGCCGACATCGCCCCGCCACGCGAGCGGGCCAAGTACCAGGGCTACTTCCTGGCCGTGTTCGGCATGTCGTCGGTCGTCGGGCCGCTGGTCGGTGGATTCTTCGCCGGGGCCGAGACCATCCTGGGCATCGCCGGCTGGCGCTGGGTCTTCCTGATCAACGTGCCGATCGGCGCGCTGGCGCTGGTCATCGTGTGGGTGACCCTGCACATCCCGCACCTGCGTCACGATCATCGCGTCGATTGGTGGGGAGCCACCGCGCTGATGGTCGGCCTGGTGCCGCTGCTGATCGTGGCCGAGCAGGGCCGCGAGTGGGGCTGGCTGTCCGCCTCGGTGCTGGGCCTGATCACGCTGGGCATCGTGGGCATCGTCGCGTTCATCCTCATCGAGATCAGGATGAAGGACGAGGCGCTGATCCCGATGCGGCTGTTCAAGAGCCGGGTGTTCTCCACCGGCCTGGGCGCCAACGTGCTGATCGGCCTGGGCATGTTCGGTGCGCTGTCCACCCTGCCGCTGTACCTGCAGCTGGTGAAGGGCGCGACGCCGACCGAATCCGGCCTGCTGCTCATCCCGATGATGATCGGCATCATGGGCGGCTCGGTGCTCTCCGGCCAGTTGACCATGCGCACCGGGCGGTACAAGATCTTCCCGGTCATCGGCACCGCGCTGCTGTCCGTCGCCTTCTTCCTGATGCTGACTGTCGACGTGGACACCGGGTACCCGCTGCTGGACCTGTACTTCGTGATGATCGGCCTGGGTCTGGGCCTGTGTATGCAGACGCTGCTGATCGCGGTGCAGAACACCGTGCCGGCCAAGGACATGGGCGTGGCCACCTCATCGGCGACGTTCTTCCGGCAGCTGGGTGGCACTCTGGGCGTCGCGGTGTTCCTGTCGCTGCTGTTCAACTCCCTGCCCGGCAAGATCCAGTCGGCGTTCCAGTCGGCGGCCGGCAACCCCGCGTTCCTGCAGGCGGTCCAGACCGCCGCGCAGGACCCGAACAGCCCGAGCCACGCGACCGCCTTGGCGCTGGCCCAGGCGCAGACCGACCCGGCCGCCGCGGCATCCGTGACCGACGCGTTCAACAGCGATTCGTCGTTCCTGGGCAACCTGGACCCGGCCATCGCCCGGCCGTTCCAGGAGGGCTACGTCGCCTCGACGCAGCTGGTCTACATCATCGGCGGCATCATCATGGTGGTCGCGTTCCTGCTGGTGCTGTCCATGAAGGAGCTGCCGCTGCGGACCCAGTCGGCCCTGGAGGAACGGCTGGCCGAGCAGGCCGCGGAAGCCGAAGCAGGGTCGTTCGGCGAGTCGTCCGAGAGTGACGCCCAGGACACCGCGTCGGACCCCGACGACAACGGTGGCCGGCGGAACGGCGGCCGGCACAGCGCCGACGACGGCGAACTGGTGCCCGCGTGGGAGATCGCCGGTGATTCGGCGAGCCCGGGGGGCGGCCGGCACAGCGTCTGAGCGGCCGGCAGGGCCCCGTCGAGATCATTTCGGCGGGGCCCTGTTCCGTTCCAGCGTCCGACGGACCGAACCTGTCGGCGGGACGCGGCGAAATCCTGGGGTGCCAGGTGCGATGCGGCCAGACTCCGGTCCAGTCGAACGGCGACCTCATCACCGGAGAGCGAGCCGGTCCAGCTGCGTAGGCCCCAGCCAGGATGAGTGATCGTGGCACGGTCGGTCGATGCCGGTAGAGGTTCAGTGCCAGGATGCTGCCGAAGGAGAGCCCAACGAGATGGCATCCCGACAGTCCGAGCAGCCGAACGAATTCCGCAAGGCAGCGGGTGTAGTCGGCGAGCCGGAACGATTCGGGTGGATCCGCGGCGCCGGCGCCCGGGGCGTCCCACGCCACCACGGTGAAGTCGTTCGCCAGATCCGCGAACTGCCGATGCCAGGTGGACCAACCGTCGCCGACGAAACCGTGCAGCAGGACGACGGGCTCGCCCTTCCCGGCCCGGCGGTAGGCGACCCGCAGTCCGTCAACGTCGATGGTGTCAGGCATCCCGCATCCAGCTCCGATGACCTGGACGGCATGGCGGACACATCGTCCGATGGTTCGCTCGAAAGCTCGCTCAGGCGTCAGCACCTCATTCTCGCGCATGGCCGTGAGGACTGGGGCTCAAGCGCAGGCGGCGGACTTCAGGGCATTCCAGGTTTGTCCGTCGACCGTGGTGCGGCCACCGAGTCCGTTGTCGGCATTGAACAGGGCCACCGCGTCGGCGGTGCCCGACGTGAATTCGCCCCATCTCGCCGGAACGCCGGTGTCGGCTTCGATCTGGCCGACGTCGTAGTCCAGCTTCGTCCGCAGCGCACGCTGCAGCTCACCCACCCAGACCGCGTCCTGCGCCGCACCGGGCAGCGCCGGCATCCTGGCGACGTCGGTCACGCACATGCAGGAGAAGTACTCCCTCCTGGTGTCGTCCGTCGTGCCCTTGATGAAGGCATCCGGTGGGCTCGTCAGCCGGGTCGGGCACGCGTCCGGCACCGACGCGAACGGGACTGTGTACAGCACCTACAGGTCCGACTGGACCGTGAAGAGGCCGCAGTCTCCCTCGTCGGTCAGATAGTGGGTGCCTGCGGGCAGTTGGTTGTTCGAACGCAACTCGGCCACCCGGCCCTGGAATGCGTCCTGGCTGAGTTCGGATGCCACCTGCACGATGTAGCCCGGCACTCCGCAATTCAGCGCTTGGAAGTCGCCGCCCATCGGATTGGGTGCCCTCGTGCTCGTCGAGGTGGTGGCGGTGGTCGACGTGGTGGCGGTCGTGGGCGCGCTGGACGTGGTGGTGGCCGGGCTCGACGTCGGGGTGGTGGTGGAGGCCGGGGTGGGCACGGGTTGGACGTCGTGGTGGGGGCCGACGGGCCGCTGGCGCTGCTGGCCATCTGAATGCCCAGGGGTACAGCCGCACCCAGTAGCACGAGCGCGAGGGCGACCGCCGTCAGCACTGGCCAGCGCCTGCGGCGCTCGGTCTGACGCTCAGACGCGGCCCCGGATGCCTCCGCGGCGTCCGCCCGAGGCGGGCTGCCGCCCGCCGACGGACCGGCCGGGGTCCCGGCGGTCCGGCGCGGCCCAGCGGGCGGGCCGGCCGGCGGCTCCGGCCCGACCGACGTCTCGCTCTTCGACTCGCCCTTCGGCTCGCCCGTTGACTCGGCCGTCGTACCTGCGTGCGGCTGCGGGACAGGGGTCGGTGCGGGTTCGGGCCGCGGGACATGGGCCGGCGGGTGCACCGGCAGAGGTCGCGATGGAGCCGAAGGTGGTGCCGCACCGCCGATGGGCATGTCCGCGGTCGCCCACCCGGTTCCGGTCGTTTGCGACGATTCGCTCCGCGAAGTGCCGGTCGAGGGTGCGCTCGGCCGATCCACCAGCCAGCTGGCGGCGTCCTCCTGTCCCCCGATCCGGAACTGGCGGCCGATGCGCAAGCCCAGTGCCTCGGGTCGTGACGGGTGAGAACGTCCGGAAGGCACGCCTGGACGACCCACTGGGTGGCCATGTGCTCACCGGCTCCGTCGAAGACGGACAGACTCCGGATGCGGCCGTTGGAAGTCTGGGGCCCTCCAGCACCATCGGTTCGAGCACGTCCTTGGTTGGACGCGCGAAAATGCTGTACTCCAGTTGACCCGCCATACCTACCCGCCGGGAGAGGTCCGATCCTGTCCTGTGCGGGGATCGGACCACGCCGGAAAGGCGGTTGTGCGAACCAGTCTGTATTCCATTGCCCTGATCCGATTAGCTCGTGGGCGGGGCGATGCTCGAATCGAGCCCGTCGTTGACCCGCACGGCCGAGGGGAGGTAGTCGAGTGCGCATCGTATCGACCTGGCCCGGTCTGCTGGCCGACCCGAGGGTTTGCGACTCAATGGCGGCACGGCGATGTTGACCGTCGGGACGCCGGTTTCGGTGGCGTCACCGATCGATCCGTTCCGCCGGCCGGAGAACGGGCGGTACTGCGACGAGCTGGTGTCAGTCGTGGCCGCCGACGGCGTCATTCCGGCGTCGGATACCCGCGTCGTCCGCACCCCACACTTCGAGCTGTGGCGGCACGACTGGCAATTGGTCGTCCGGCACCGGATCCCGCCCGCGGCCATCGACGACGCTCTGACCACCCTGATCAACGACGAATTGTTCGGCCCCGGCTGGATCTCCGGCAGCGAGATGTTCGAACGCATCTTCACCGGCGTCGTACTCACCTCCGCGCCCGAGCCCATCGACGCATGGATGCTGTTCTACATCAACAGCCTTCGCCGCTATGACGAGGCGAGCGAGCCGGCCGGCCGGGGTGAGCCGGATGCGTTGGCCGACTTCGCGTCGATCCACCGGCACGCCGACGCGCTGGTACCGGCCGATGCCTCGGTGCTGGAGATCGGCTGCTGCTTCGGGTTTCTGTCCCTTCGACTGGCCCGGGCTCCTGGGCGATCGGTGACCGCCTCCGACCTGTCGGCCGGCACCGTCGGGCTGTTGCGGATGGTTGTGGACCGACTTGGTGCCGGAATTCGCACATTGGTGGCGGATGCCGCGCGAATCCCCCGACCTGACAGCAGCGTGGACGTCGTCCTGATGGTTCATTTGCTCGAGCACCTGGATGCGGACCACTGCCGGCGGGCGATCGACGAGGCACTGCGGGTGGCCGTCCGCCGCGTGGTCATCGCGGTGCCCTACGAGGACGAGCCGACGCCGGCCTTCGGCCATCTGGCCACGATCGACGAGGGCGATCTGCGCGAGTGGGCGGCGGCGACCGTCGGCTGGAACTGGTCGGTGCACGAGCATCTCGGTGGCTGGCTGATCTTCGACCGGATCCAGCCATAGCTATGGCTCAGCACCGCAGCACCAGCCGGTTGTGATCGTTTGCGCTCCGCGGTCGGCATCCACGGGCCAGACCGGCGCGAGGAGACGCTGACCGAGGACGCGGAGCGAGGTGATGGGTTCCTCGCCAACGTGGTCGCCGACTGGGAGCACGCGGCCGACCCGGCCCGCCGGCGGGGCCGCGCGTCGAGCTGTCCGGACCGGCGTCGTGCAAACCCCAGCTGGCGGATCGCTTGCGGCTGCTGCGCTTGCTCTTCGCAACCGGACTGGGCGGCCGGCTGGGCAACGGCGAACAATGGACCGCGTGGATCGGCCTGGACACTTGATCGCTGCGGCGGCCCGGCAGAGCTGTCGCCTGAGGAGATGACCAATGACCGCCGCGCCGGCCATCATGTGGTTCCGCCGCGATCTGCGGCTCGCCGACAACCCCGCCCTGCACGCTGCCGCCGACCGCGGCCCGGTGCTACCTGTGTTCGTGCTCGATCCGGCGCTGATCCGCCCATCCGGACTTGCCCGGATGGCGTTCCTCTACCGCACGCTGCGCGTGCTGGACGGCCAGCTGCGCGAACGGGGCGGTGCGCTGACCGTGCGCGCCGGGAACCCCGTCGACGAGATCGCCCGACTTTGCGTTGAGCTCGGCGCGGAAACCGTGCATGTTTCCGCCGATTTCGGGCCTTGCGGCGCAACCCGCGACAACGCCGTCGAACGAAGACTCGACGAGCGCGAAATCCCCCTGGTGCGATCCGGATCGCCTTACGCGGTGGCGCCGGGCCGAATCCGCAACAGCTCCGGTCATCCCTACCAGGTGTTCACCCCGTTCTACCGCGCCTGGCGGCAGCACGGATGGCGCGGTCCAGCCCCGGCACCGAACGCGGACACCCGCTGGCTCACCAATGACGGGGACTCGATTCCAGATGACCCCGCCGGCACCGACATGTCGCTGCCCGATGCGGGCGAGCCCGCCGCATGGGTTGCCTGGGAACTCTTCTGCCGCGACCGGCTGGCGCGCTATCCACAGGACCGCAACCACCCGGCCACCGGCGGCACATCACACCTGTCGGCGCACCTCAAGTTCGGCACCATCCACCCTCGGACCCTGCTGGCCAGGCTGGGCCCGGACGACGACGCCTTCGCCCGCCAACTCGCCTGGCGCGAGTTCTACGCGGCCGTTCTGCACTTCTGGCCCGACAGCGCCCGACACGACTTCCAGTCGGCCATGGCACGCCAGCCCGGTGCCGCCGGCGCTCCAGCCAAGCAGCACTTTTCCGCATGGTGCGCGGGCCGCACAGGCTACCCATTGGTCGACGCAGGCATGCGTCAACTCGTCGCGGCCGGATGGATGCACAACCGGGTGCGGATGGTCGTCGCATCGTTCCTGGTCAAGGACCTACACATCGAGTGGACCCGCGGGGCACGGTTTTTCATGCAGCACCTGGTCGACGGCGATCTGGCCAACAACCAGCACGGCTGGCAGTGGACCGCAGGCACCGGCACCGACGCCGCGCCCTACTACCGGATCCTGAACCCCGTTACCCAGAGCCACAGGTTCGACCCCGATGGTCACTTCATCCGCCGCTGGGTGCCGGAACTGAAAGACCTTCCGGCACCGGAAATCCACGCACCGTGGGACCGGTCGGGCGGCCCGCCCATCAACTACCCGGGGCCGATCGTCGACCACCAAGCCGAACGCC
>DATDBV010000023.1:0-2743 GCA_036524715.1 Nakamurella sp.
GGGCCGAGTTCGCGCAACAGGTCGACCGAACCGGCGCCCCGGTGACCGAACCGGAAGTTCTCCCCCACCACCACGTGCGCGGCGTGCAGCCGGTCGACCAGCGCGTCGTGTACGAACTCCTCGGCGCTCACCTGGGACAGGGCGGGGGTGAACGGCTGCACCAGGAACGCGTCGACGCCGAGCTCGGCGACCAGTTCGGCCCGGCGACGCAAGCTGACCAGCATGGCCGGGTGGCTGCCGGGGCGGACCACCTCCGCCGGGTGCGGGTCGAACGTCATCACCACGGTCGGCAAACCGTGCTCCCGGCCGACCCGGACCGCCTCGCCGATCAGCGACTGATGCCCACGGTGCACCCCGTCGAACACGCCGATGGTCAGGACGCACCGGCCCCAGTTCGGGGGGATCTCGTCGATGCCGCGCCAACGTTCCACGGGCGTCAGCCTGCCACCCCCGGCCACCGCGGCAGCAGCGGGTCGGCCGGTCGGTGCCGGCGAACGGCACGAGGATCGAGTTGGTGACGGTCGAGGACCGGGTCATCACGGTAGGCAGGGCCCGAGCGTCAGCCGGCGGTCTGCCAACCGAACACGGAACGGGCGGTCGCGCCCTCCTCCGCGAGCAGGGCGATGAGCCGACCGGAGGCATCGAACGCGGCGTAGGTGCCGGCGATTCCGCCGGCGGTGATGCGGCGGCCGTGGCCCAGATCGACGGCCTGCTCATCGCTGACCTGCCGGACCGGGAAACCGCGGCGGACCGCATCGGCGGCCGGCAGCAGGGCGGCCAGCACCTCGCCGACCAGCCGATCGGTCACCGGCGGCCGATCGGCGGGGACACCGTCGTAGACGTCGACCGCACCGTCCACGATGAACGGGCCGACCCGGGTCCGGCGCAGCTCGGTCAGGTGCCCGCCGACGCCGAGGGCAGCGCCGACGTCACGGGCCAAGGACCGGATGTAGGTGCCGCTGGTGCAGTCGACGACGACGTCCAGATCGATCGCGCCCGGACCGCGGCGGGGCGGGGTGACCAGGTCGAACCGGCCGACGGTGACCGGGCGGGCGGCCAGCTGCACCTGCTCCCCCGCGCGCACCCGGTCGTAGGCGCGGCGGCCGTCGACCTTGACCGCGGACACCGAACTGGGCACCTGCATCAGGTCGCCGGTCAGCGCGCTCATGGCCCGCGCCAGGGCCATGTCGTCGACACGGGAGGGGTCGGTGGTGGCGGTGACGGAGCCGTCGGCGTCGTCGGAGTCGGTACTCACGCCCAGCCGGATCGTCGCCCGGTAGGTCTTGTCGGTCAGGGCCAGATGTCCCAGCAACCTGGTGGCTCGGTCGACGGCGACGACGAGCAGGCCGGTGGCCATCGGGTCCAGGGTGCCGGCGTGTCCGACCCGGCGCAGGCCCAGCACCCGGCGGACCCGGCCGACCACATCGTGCGACGTGCAGCCGGACGGCTTGTCGACCAGCAGCAGGCCGCCACCGGGCGGCAGGACGGCCGGTTCCCTCCGGGCGACGTCGGTCACTACTCGCCTCGGGCCGGCGGGCGGTCGGCCACCAGCCCGTCCGCGGAACGCTCGGCGACCGGCAGCCGGTGCACCTCCTTGAACTCGATCTCGCCGGGCGCACGACCCATCACCACGGTGAACTCGCCGGTGTCCAGCAGGTCCCAGCGGTGCGGCACGATCTCGACCGGAACATCCTCGCCGCGCGCGGCGGCCCGGAACACGTGCACCCGGGTCCGCAGCAGCCAGGTGACCATGCGGAAGATGCCGAACGCGGTCAGCAGCGCGATGGCGGCGAAGGCCCACCGGTAGGCCGCGGCCGTGTGGGTGGCGGCGCCCGGCTCGACGAAGTCCAGGATCTGACCGACGGCGAACACCATCACGACGGCGCCGCAGAACCCACCCACGTTGACCAGCCCGGTCGCGGTGGAGATGCGGTGCCGTGGGTTGTAGTCGCGGGCCAGCATGAATCCGATGCCCGAGGCCGGCCCGCCGACCGAGAACACGCAGATGACGGCGACGACCGCGGCCGGCGGCGGTTGCCCGTCCGGCCAGGCGATGAGCACCAGCCAGCCGATCAGGCACAGGCTCGCCACGGTCAGGGCCAGGCCGCCGCGGATGTGCGGGCGCCGGGCGATCACCGGGCCCAGCAGCAGGTTGCCGATCAGCCCGCCGACCACGAGCAGCAGCAGCATCGAGGATGCGCTGCCCGCCGAGTAGTCCAGCGCCTGGGTGAGGTATGGGTAGCCCCAGAGCACGGCGAACACGGTCGGCCCGGCCATGGTCGACAGGTGGATCCAGAAACCCAACCGGCCGGCGGGCAGTCGCCAGGCGTGTCGGACCTGCGCCATGACCTCCCGGCCGCCCATCGGGCCGGTGGCGCTCTCCGCATCCCGGTAGGGGGCGGCCACGGCGGGCCGGAGCAGCATCAGCGCGTAGCCCAGGGACAGCCCACCGGCGATGGCGAACGTCGGACCCCAGCCCAGGTCGGTGAGCATCAGGGTGAGCGGCACGGTGGCCACCACGTTGCCGAGCATCCCCACCAGGCTGGTGACGCCGACCATCACCGGATACCGGCGTGCCGGGAACCAGCCGGCGACCAGCCGCAGGACGGAGATGTAGGTCATGGCGTCGCCGACGCCGAGCAGTCCGCGCGCCAACAGCGCCAGCGGGTAGTTGGTGACGAGCGAGAACAGCAGTTGAGCCGAGCCCATGATCAGCGTGGCGGCCAACAGCATCCGGCGGGGG
>DATDBV010000024.1:0-3133 GCA_036524715.1 Nakamurella sp.
TCGGAAGCTGCCAGGCCCTTCCCGCGGATCCGCCTCGGGGTGGGGGGCCACATCCCAGACCGCGGTCATGGTGACCGCATGGACGTGCCGGATCTCGGTGACGGTGACCAGGTCTGCGCTGTGCCAGTCATGCGACGCGTGCGCCTGGGCGTAGACCCACTTGGCCGCGTCGGCGTAGCCGGTCACCTCGAGGTAGTCCTTGAGTTCCTTGGCGCCGACCGCGCGGCCGGTGTCGAGCAGGACCTGCACCTCGCGCAGGATCAGCGTGTTGCCCTCCAGTGCGGTGGAGTTGTGCGCCTCGAGGTGCCAAATGTCGTCCCAGATTCCGGCCGCCTCGGTCGGCGAGGGAAGTCCACCCAACCGCTTCAAGTCGTGGGCGGCGGACTCGAACCGGGCGTAGACCTCGGCGCGGCTGGGTCTGCCGCGTGGCGACACCAGCCACCCCCTCAGTTGTCACAGCCAATCGGCGGCTAAATGTACAACACAACTTCGAGGTTGGAGTTCAGGTGGTCGGCCGCTGGGTCGTCGAGCGGCCAGCCGTTGGTCTATGCCGGTCCAATCTTGGGGAGTAGCTCCCGGGCCGGCAGCGTTGCCGCCGAAGTGGAGCCTTCGAGGTTCAGTTCGCTGAAGGGCAGTGGGCAGCGGGAGCTGCCGGCGCAGACGACTAGGTCGTCGCAGCCGGCGTCGAGGGCGTGGGCCAGGGTTTCGCGGATCACGGTCAGGTCGGCGATCTTCTGATCGATCTCGGTGATCTTGGCCCTGGCCCTGGCCTGCAGGCCGGCGTCGCGGTGGCCGTGGTGATGGCGGCCGGTCTCCAGGAGGTCGGCAACCTCGTGGAGCGAGAACCCGAGTCGTTGCGCTGTCTTGATGACCCGCAGCCGCGTGACGGTCTGCTCCGGGTAGAGGCGGTGCCCGCCCAGGGTCCGGTGCGGCTCCTCGAGCAGGCCGCGCCGCTCGTAGTACCGCAGGGTCTGCAGGTTCACGCCGGCGGCGGCCGCGACCTGACCGGCCCGCAGACCGGCGCTCACCGGGCCGCTCACGGAGCTGCTCGGCGGGCCCGCTGGGCGAGGGCGTCCAGGACGTCGATCTGCGCGGCGGGGGTGCGGATCTGCAGGGTCAGGTGGCCGCCGGTCGCGGTGAGGGTGAACTCGAAGAACGAGCAGCACGCGGTCTCCCGGGCGGCGAGGTCGGCCGCGCGGGCGGCCACCGCGGCGTCCGGGCGCAGGGTGAGCCGGACCGTGTCGGCCGCGGTCTGCTGCACGTCGGTGACGCCAGAGACGTCGGTGGCGAACAGGGCGTCCCATTCGGCGAGCCGCAGCGGCTGCTCCGCGGTGGGCAGCGTGCAAGCATCCGGCACCCAGGTGGACTCGGTCGGGGTCATGCCGTCGACGGTAAACCCGTACCCAGGTACCGAATGCAAGGCCAGGGGACATCCCAGGACGCGCCGGCCGTCGTCAGAGCTGTCCCGTCCCACCGAAGTTGAGTCATGACGAATCGCAAAAGTGCAGGTCAGCGCGGGTTTGACTCAAGTAGGTGGGACGGTTCGACGTCGCCGTCTGTCCCACGTACTTGAGTCAAATCAGCGAAACGTCCGAGGCGGCTCTGCTGGGTCGTCGGCCTGTCGTCGCAGGTCAGAGAGGCGGTCGCGGTCAAGTTGACTCAGATGGGTGGGACGCACCGGCGCAATGACTCAGGTAGCGGACCACCTGACTCACGTTCGGTGGGATCGGACAAGAGCGCGCGATTCGGTCATCCGATGCGCGATCACCCGCAGCGGCCTACCTCGGATAATGCTCGATTATCAGCGGTAGCCGAACGGCCGGTGAAGGTGAGAACCCCCTGGCCCGGCGATTCTGCGCAAGATCTTTCCGGCGGCGTTCTACGGTGTCCGCACCAGCGGAAACGGCACCCGTGCCGTGGAAGTTGGCAGCTGTGCCGGGCGCCGCGGCAGTGACCAGACCGCCGCGCCCGGCGCGTCGTAGCCGCGGAAGGGTGATCGCGTGAGTCTGCACCACCCCGACCCGGCGACCGGGGCCGACGCGACCGAGCGGAACCGCCACGCCCTGGCCGAGCTGATCCGCCGCACCTACCGATACGCGCACGTCGACGTGGCCCTCGCCGCTGCCGCCGCCGCCCTTGCCGCGGGGTGGCGGCCGCCGGCGCCGATGCTGACCACGCAGGCGGAGCTGGCGGCGTGCGCGGCGGGGTGGTGACCGACCGGGACGGCCACCCGTGGGTGCTCGATCCGGCGGGGCAGTGGTGCGAGCCGCTGCCGACCGGCGTGTACCCGGACGAACTGGTGGAGTGGGCGCCGCTGATCCGGCACACCGACGGCCCCGGACGGCGGACCGATCCATGACGACCGGGACGGTGTCGGTGGGTCGTGCTGCACTGCCCACACCCGCAGTCGGCCCGCGGCCGTGGGCAGCACGGAGCGGGCCGCGATGACCGGACAGGAGGACCGCGATGACCGACGAGGACGGCGACCGCGACGGGCGTGCGTTCCTCGGGGTGCGTGCCGTGTTGCGGCGGGAGATCACCGAGGCGCTCAACGTCCTGGGCGCCGAACACGGTTGCCCGCCGCTGGTGTGGAACCTGCGACCGGACGGCACCCTCGACGGCATCCCGAACCCACCCCGCGGGGCGGGCGACGGTCTGCCGCCGCTGCTGGACGAGTGGACGTTGACCGGCTGGATCGAGCTGTTCGGCCTGACCCCGTTGCCGTCGCAGGCCGGCAGCGGGCTGCAGCGGTGGGGCGGCCTGATCGAGGAGGGCTACCGGGTCGAGATTGCCACGATCGTCGACCGGGAGCTGTTCCGCCGCTTCTCCGGTGGCCTGTGACCAACCACGCCCCGGTCCGTCGAGGTCCCCGGTGCTCACCGCGGCGGGAGTGTCGGTGCCCCGTGGTGAACTCCGCGGGACGGGTCGGACCGGCGGCAGGGGAGTGCAGCGACGATGAGCACGATCACGGACAGCCAGATGATGGTGGACGATCTGACCCGGTCGATGACCGAGGTGGACGCCGCGGCCGCCCGGGCGGCGCTGGCCGACCGGCTGCAGCTCGCCGACGTCGACCTGGAACACCCGGCCGCGGTCGCGGTCCTGGCCGCGGTGGTGGCCGCCGGCTGGCGCC
>DATDBV010000025.1:0-7243 GCA_036524715.1 Nakamurella sp.
GCCACCGCCGGCATCCCGACCGACGACATGGTGCGGCGGGTGCTGGGCGTCCTCGATGACGGCCCGCAGAGCCTGCCGGCGATCGAGGCGGCCACCGGCATCCGGCGGGGCCGGCTGGAGACGCTGCTGAAGATCCTTGCCGTCGACGACGTCGTCATCCGGGACGGGTCCGGCTGGCGCGAGGGCGAGCGGCCCTGGGTGTATGACGAGGCGAAATGGTCGGCGCTGCGCCGGGTCCGGTCGGCCGAGGCCGACCTGATGCGCCGGTACGCGCACGGCGCGGGGTGCCTGATGCAATTCCTGCAACAGGCTCTGGACGACCCCGACCCGCACCCCTGCGGCCGGTGCTCGGTGTGCACCGGCGAGCTGCCCGCGCCGGGCGCGCACCCGGACCCGGACACCGTGGCCGCGGCCCAACGGTTCTTCCGCGGGCAGGACGTGATCGTCGAACCGCGCAAGCTCTGGCCCAGCGGGCTACCCGGCCGCAAGGGCCGGATCGCCGGCCTGCAGCCCGGACGGGCACTGGCCTTCGCCGACGACCCGGCCTGGGCGCAGGTGCTCGCATCGCTGTGGCAGCAGGACCGCCCGGCGCCGCCGGACGTGCTGGACGGGATGGTCGAAGTGCTGCGGCGCTGGTCGCGCTCCTGGGAGCGGCCGACGGCGGTGGTGGCGATGCCATCGCGCCGGTACCCGCAGCTGGTCGGCTCGGTCGCCGAGCACCTCGCGCGGATCGGCCGGCTGCCGCTGGTCGACGCGCTGGCGGTGACCGGCCCCCCACCGTCGGCCGAGGTTTCGTCCGCCGTCCGGGTCCGGGAGCTGTTGGCCCGCACCGCGTTACGATCCGGCACCGAGTTGGCCGGCCCGGTGCTGCTGGTCGACGACATCATCCGGACCCGCTGGACCACAACGGTGGCCTCCGCGCTGCTGGTCGAGGCCGGAGCGACGGCGGTGCTGCCGCTGGCGATTCATCAGCTGCCGTGATTGGTGACGACATGAACCCGCGCACCGACGAGGAGCCTCAGCGGCGCGGTTCCGGAGGAACAGAAGCCGCTCAACGTCCGCCTCGAGATACTTCCGCACCGATCGCGCGTCCCCTTGGGCATACGGGAAAGCACGATTCAGATGCGGAATCCACATCGTCGTCAGATACCTCTGGGCCATCAGATAGCGCCAGAATCCGAGGTTCAGTTCGGCGACCACATGGCCGTGCGTCACGACCCGGCGGCGATGGCCGGGGCCATCGAGCGGACCATCCGCCCACCCGGCGCCCGGATCGAGTGAACGGTGTGCGGGTCCACAGGCCCGGTTCGCCCCGCACACCGTTCACTCGGCGACGGTCACCAGGCGCGCCGCCCCATCCGGGCCAGCAGCACGGTCTGCCGGGAGGCGCCGGCGGGCGGCACGACCGCGGGCTTGCAGATGCCGGCCGTGTACATCGCCTCGCCCCACGAGTCGATGCTCGCCTCTGTCCTGTCCAGTTCGTCATCGGTGAGGGTCGGGTCGGCGTCGACCGCCGACGCGATGTCCCAGCGGTGCACGACCATGTCGGGGATGTAGAACTGGCCGACGGTGTGGCCCACCGTGGTCGGGCCGAAGTAGCCGTCGTACTCGGTCGCGGCGACCTCCGGCCGGGCGAGCAGGTCACCGACGGCCCGGGCGTGCGTCCGCCAGGCCGAAGCCGGGTCGGCATCGACATCGGCATCGACATCGCCGCCGAAGGCGAATCCACGGCCGGTGAGGAAATCCCGCTGCGTCTGGATGAGGTGCCGGACGACGTCCCGCGCGACCCACTCCTCGCAGGGGCTCGGCCGGTCCCAGCGGTCGGCCGGGACGGTGTCGAGCAGTGCGGTGAGCGGGGCATTCGCCTCCGCGTAGCGTTCGGACGTGGCTTTCTGGGTGCTCAGGCTCATGACTCCCGAGGGTAGGGCGAGGAAGCGGGGACGCGATTGATGAAACCCGACCGGATCGAGCGCGCCCATCTGCGAGACCCGCGCGACCTGTCCCACACGATGCACCGGTACCACCCGCCGGCCGAGTTGACCGGCCTGGTGCAGCGGTTCTGGATCCCGGTGTGGTCGGTGGAGCCCGGCCGCGAGGCCGTGCAAAGAGTGCTGCAGTATCCGTGCGCGCTGCTGGTGGTGGCGCCGGACTACGCCCGGTTCTACGGAGTGGTATCGGGCCTGTCGACGACGACTCTGACCGGAGACGGCTGGGCGGTCGGGGTGATGTGCGAACCGGCCGGCGGGTGGCTGATCGCCGGCCGGTCGATGGCCGAGTTCCGGGATCGGTTCGTCGACCTGGCGGAGGTCCTCGACGACGCGGCGGCAGTGGAGCGCGACGTGCGGGAGGCGATGACCAGCCCCCGCCAGGCTGACTCACACGCGGCCGCGACGGCTCGGATGAGCGACGTGCTGCGGCGGTTCCTGCCGGTCGACGACGAGGGACGACAGGTCAACGAGGTGGTCGCGTTCGTCGAACAACATCCAGACGTGGTCCGGGTGGCGCAGGTCGGCGAGCGGTTCGACCTCACCGAACGGGCCCTGCAGCGGTTGGTCCGCCGGCGTGTCGGACTCTCGCCCAAGTGGCTGATCCAACGGCGCCGGTTGCAGGAGGCGTCGGTCCGGCTGCGCGAGCGCCCCGCCTCGCTGGCCGAGGTGGCGGCCGATCTCGGCTACGCCGACCAACCGCACTTCACCCGGGACTTCCGGTCGGTGACCGGGATGACACCGGGTGAATTCGCCGCTCGTTACAGCTGAGTGCCGTTCCGGGTGGCTCGGCCGAACTGCGAGCTGACGCGGCCGCCGGCCACCACCGGCGCTACTGAATCGTGGAGTTGGTGAACGTCGGGCTGCCGCTGCCGATGTAAAAGATGCCGGGATAGGTCTCGAAATGCGGGTTGCCGGCCAGCCCGTTCGGGGCGTAGGTGTTCAGCCGACTGATCGAACTGTCGATGATCAGGTGGCCGGTCCTGTCGTTGCTGACGTAGAAGATCGAACTGCCGCCGGCTTTGGCGGTGTTTCTTTCGATCAGGGTGCCGGCGATCCGCAGATCGTAGGAGGTCCCGTCGGTGTAGATCGCCCCGCCGCTGCCGCCGCCGGGCGTGCCGTCCCAAGCCGGGTTGGCGCAGCAACCGACCGCCTTGTTGTAGCTGATCAAGCTGTTCAACACGGTGATCGGCGTTCGCAGGCCGCTGATGGCGCCGCCGTTCGAGCAGCTGTTGCCCTGCCCGCTCGCCCCACCGAAGGTGCTGTTGACGATGGCCACCGGGTCCTGATTGCGGGCGGCGTGGGAGTTGTCGAGGTCGTTGGGGGTCGCCGAATGTTGGGCCAGCACCCGGATTGCCGCCCCGCCGAGGTCGGGACCGTTGGTGGCGCAGGTGTTCCGGACGAACACCGAGTTCACCACCTTCAACCGGCCGCCGAGCGCGAAGATCGCGCCGCCGCCGTTGGACCCCTGATTGGTGTCGCCCGGTGAGACGTAGGTCGAGTTGGTGGCGTTGCCATCGGCGAACGTCAGGTTCTGCACGGTGACCTGCGGCCACGACGGCGCGTACAGGCAGTTGCCCGAGACCTTGCCGAGCGAGGTGTCGCACGTGTCGATGTACAGGATCCGGTTGGTGTTGCCGCCGGACAGGGTGACCTTGCCGCCGCCGTCGATGACGAGCTTCTGGGTGCTGTTGAGCACCTTGAGCGTCTGGGTGAGCGTGATCGTGACGGGGTTCGGCCCGCAGTTGAAGGTGATCACACCCCCGGCCGTCACGGCCGCCACCACGGCCGCCGAGGTGCAACTCGCCGCCGTGCCGTCACCGATGACCCGGTTGGGCTGGCTGACGTTCTCCAGGCCCATGCCGGCCGGCACGGTCGCGGTGCCGTTCGGGTTGCCGGGGTTGAAACCGGTGCTCCCGGCGGAGTTGGACACGGTGACGCCGACCACCGTCGATGTCGCGGTGTTGCCGGCGGCGTCCCGCGCGATTGCCCGGATGGTGTGTGCACCGTTGGCGACCGCCGTGGTGTCCCATTGCGCGCTGTAGGGCGCGCTCGGGTCGGCGGCGCCGACGTTGGCGCCGTCGACCTGGAACTGCACGCTGGTGACCCCGACGTTGTCGGCGGCGTCGGCGGCGGCCGTGACTGTGCCGGAGACGGTGGCGCCCGCGGTCGGCGCCGTGATGCTCACCGTGGGCGGCGTGCCGTCGGCTGGGGTGCCCGCGCTCGCCACCGGGACCTCAATGAGCGCGAGGTTCCACCTCTCGTTGGTCGGTGCGGTGTCGTTGATGGTGACCGGGGAGGCGCCGGTGCTCGGCGACGTCTGCCGCTGCACCCAGAAGGTGTCGCCGGCGGCCAGGTATTCGTCGACCTTCGTCTGGCCGGCGCCGACCGTCCGCGCGGTGGCCCCGTCCCAGTCGTTGCCGGCGGCCCAGACCCAGGAGCCGGCCTTCCGCGGGGTCAGCGTGGCGGTAGGAGCACCGGAACGACCGGCCGCGGCCACGGTGGCCCCGTTCACGCTGGTGTCGGCCCCGGTGAAGGCGGTGACGACCATCGACCCAACGTAGGAGCCGTTGCCGCGGGTCGCGGTGACCACCACGTTGCTGACCGTCGTGGGGGCGACGGCCTGCCAGACCTCGCTGGTCCCCCGCTGCGCGTTCGAACGCTGCCGCAGAGTCCAGGTCAGTCCGCCGCCGGTGACCGAAGAGAAGGTCTGTCGGATCGACCGACCGCCGTCGGACATGACGAAGGCCAGGATGAGTTCGCCGGGCTGCGAGGTGGTCAATGCCGGGGAGCTGATGGTTCTCGATGCGGTCGATTGGTGGGTGACGACCTGCCTGTCGACGGCGAGCCCGGTCGCGGCCGCCGAGGTCGACGGAACCACGATTGCCAGCGTCGCCCAGATGAGCGACGGCACCGCGACAACGGCAACTGCCCGCAGCGATCCACTCTTGCCCGTTCGCGTCATGTTGTATCCATATCTTCGGTGGTGAGGCCGGACGATGCGCGGACGGGACTGTAGCGGACGTCCGGATTCCATCGGGTGCCGAAAGTTCACGTCCCGAAGAGTTGACAGTCAGCACTTGCTGTCAATTCGGGCAGAACCAAGATCGAAATCACTCCCAGTTATTACGGGATGATCACGACGCCATGGAATTAGGGCGGGAGGGTGAGATTTCGGTTGGTGACGTGGCCGGCGTCACTGGTGACGACGAGACGAGTACGTTCATCACCCAGACCTACCAGCGCGCCGGCGCGTTCCTGTTCGGCCGACGGACCTACGAGATGTACGCCCGCTCCTGGGGAGAAATCGCGGATATGCGCGCCCATCCCTCGGCGTGGCGTTGAATGAGACGTCCAAGTACGTGGGATCGACCGAGCTCACCGACCCGCAATGGGCGAACACGTCGGTCCTGTCCGGTGACGTCGCGGCTGCCATCGGCGAGCTGAAAGCCAAGCCGGGTGGAGAACTGCAGGTGCACGGCAGCGGAGCCCTGTTCCGTTGGCTGCTCGCCAACCGGCGGTCCGAACTTCGGTGACGGATCTACGACCCGTGCAGCCTGCGACTGATCGACCCGACCCCGGGCCCACCTGGAATCCGTCGCGGGATCGCACGCCGTCTGCGGGCCGACGGCCGGCTCAGTCCAGCAGACTCACCCCGGCGGCCAGCCGGTAGGGGTTGGTCTCGATGAGACCGCCGATCGTCCGCCGGATGCGGTGCACCTCGGCCCGAACGGCCACCGCCGAGGCGTCCGACCCGTACACCGCGGCCGCCAGTTCGCCCGCGGTCAGCCCGCGGGGGTGGGCGGCCACGCAGGCCAGGATCTGCGCGCGCCGTCCGGTCAGCACCCGCGTCCAGGTGCTGTCCCGGGACTGCACGGTGATCTCGCACCGCACCGGGCTCGTACGCAGTTGAACAGCGGGCGCGGCCAGGTCCGGATGGTCGAGCGGTGCCGCGGACAGCAGCCATCCTCCCGGCGTGGCGGACGCCTCCAGTGGGCCGAGGTCCTCCACGAGCACGCACCCACCGTCGAGGAGCCCGTCGGGCAGGGCGAGCCGGTCCCGGCGACCCGGAGCACTCTCGTCGGCGATCCAGCCCCAGTTGTCGACCAGCACCCAGTCTCCCTTGCCGGGCACGCTGGTGGCGCGGCGGAGCCGGTCGAGGCCGCGTCGGTGCGTGTCCCGGAATTCCAGCTCGACCTGCCGCGCCAGGCTGCTGACCAGGGAGACCGCACTGGGGTGGGCGTCGCCGGCCAGGAACGACAGGTCGATGACCCCGAGCAACTGCCCGTTGCGCGGGTCCTGCACCGGGGCCGCCGCGCAGCTCCACTCCTGCTGGGCGAAGCAGAAGTGCTCGGCCGCGTGCACCTGAATCGGGGCCCCGGTGGCCAGGGCGGTGCCGATCGCGTTGGTGCCGACCGTCCTTTCGGACCAGGCCAACCCGGGACGGAACCCGATCTCGTCGGCGTGCCGGGACATCCCGCGGCCGCCGAACCGGGCCAGCACCCGAGCCTTCTCGTCGGAGATCACCAGCAGGGTGTGGTCGTCGTCGAGCAAGGGGTCCAGATGCCGGCGCAGCAACGGGACGACGCCCGCCATCGCGGACGGCTCGCGGACCCGCTCCGGCCTTGCCGGGACGCTGCCAGCCGGGGCGTCCGGCACCTCGCCGGGCAACCCGCCG
Organism: Nakamurella sp.; assembly: GCA_036524715.1. GTDB lineage: Bacteria > Actinomycetota > Actinomycetes > Mycobacteriales > Nakamurellaceae > Nakamurella. The sequence continues at coordinate 6,664 of DATDBV010000025.1, forward strand.
ATGGCCGGATTCACACCGGCCCGGCGCACGCGGGTCCAGGAGTCCCGAATCACCGTCCGGGGGCGGGCGGGAGAACGGCGGCCCTCCAGAAAGGCCGCGTGCACGGATTCGAGCAGGGCCCGGTACTCGGCGGAGGTGTCCCCGCCACCGAAGGCCGTCTCGAATCTGCGCACCCACTCCCCCTCGCACCAGTGCCGCTCGTCATCAATCGCCCTCAGGGTATGCCCGCCGCCGCTGCGCCGAGGTTGCAGCTCGACGTTGCATCGCGTGACACGCACCCTCCGGCAACGCCGGCGACGCGCCCTCGCGAGCACCGGAATACCGGCCCACCGACGGCCGGGGGGCGCTCAGTTGCATCGCCGCCGCGCGGGGTCGTGACCTGCACCGATACCGCTCCCAAGGTCGGATCACCGGGCCGGTGACACCGGGCACCGCCGGTCGGACCACCGGCCACCGGACGGCGACCGAAAGCTCCCGGCCGATCGCCGATCGGTCTCGGCCGACCACCGGCCGTTGGCCCACGGCGGCCGCACCGCCCTACGGTCTCGCCACCCCGACGGACCGATCGGGGGACGTCACG
>DATDBV010000026.1:0-3293 GCA_036524715.1 Nakamurella sp.
GCGGGTCAGCGTCTTGCCGCCGTTGAGCCCCATGTCGGCGATCGCCTGGGCGTCGTAGCCGGTGAACCGGTCGTCCAGCTCGAACACGCCGCCCTGCAGGCCGCCGCGGTTCATCGAGCCGAAGACGACCTTGCCCTCCAGTGCGCCGAGCAGCAGCAGGTCCTCCAGGATGTCCGGGCTGGCCAGCAGCCCGTCGACGCCCGGTCGGGCCAGCGCGGTCTCCAGCCGCTCGAGCAGCTGGATGCGGTTGCCCATGGCCATCGGCCGGTTGCCGACGCCGTTGGCCCCGCGGGCCGGGTGGTCGGCCGCGATGATCATCAGCCGGCCGTCCCCGTCACCCAGTCCGCGCCCGGTCCGGGCGTCGGCGGCGCGCCGGATGGCGCCCGGGTCCTGCACCCGGATGTCGGTCAGCGCGCGGTACCGCTCGGCGTTCGTCGCGCCCGAAACCTCCACGGACGCCAGAACAGTCGATTCAGGCATGGGCCACCTCCGCGATCAGCGCCTGCACCTCGGTGGTGGTCGGCATGGCCGTCGAACACTCGCGCCGGCTCGCCACGATGGCGCCCGCGGCGTTCCCGAACCGCAGGATCGTCTCCAGGTCCCAGCCGGACAGCAGGCCGTGGCAGACCGCGCCGCCGAAGCTGTCGCCGGCGCCCAGTCCGTTGACGGGGATGATCGGGGTGGGTGGTACCTCGACGACCTCGTCCTTGGTCATGCCGAGCACGCCCTTGGGGCCCTGCTTGACGATGGCCAGCTCGACGCCGGCGTCCAGCAGCGCCTTCCCGGCGCGCATCGGCTCGGTCTCGCCCACGGCGATCTCGCACTCCTCCTTGTTGCCGATGGCCACCGTGACGTTCGGGAGCGCGGCCCGTACCTCACGCGAGGCGGTCTCCGGGTCGCTCCAGAACATCGGCCGGTAGTCCAGGTCGAGGACGGTCAGCGGCCGGCGGGCCCGGGCCGCCCACGCGGCGTGGTGGGCCGAACGGCTCGGCTCGGCGGACAGACCCGTCACGGTGGTCCAGAAGATGTCGGCGTCGGCGATCGCCGCCAGGTCGAGCTCCTCCGGCCTGATGACCAGGTCGGGGGCGATCGGCAACCGGTAGAACAGCAGCGGGAAGTGGTCCGGCGGGTACATCTCGCAGAACGTCACCGGGGTCAGCAGGTCGGACACCTCGGTGATGAACCGGTCATCGACGTTCATCTCGCGCAGCGCCTTGTGCACGAACCGGCCGAACGCGTCCGGGCCGGTGCGGGAGATCAGCGCGACCTTGCGGCCGTGCTTGGCCGCGGCGATCGCGACGTTGCCCGCGCTGCCGCCGACTGTCTTGCTGAACGTCTCGACGTCCTCGAGTCCGACGTTGTCCTGCAAGGGATACAGGTCGACGCCGACCCGTCCCATGGTCAACACCTCGAAATGCTGGGCCACTGCTGGAGTCCCTTCCGTCCTGGCGCACCTGGTCTACTGCTTCGGGTCACGCGGGGCCGATCGGGTGGCAATGGCCGCGTCGCCTGACATCACAAACTCTGTCCTGTCCAGGGGGTGTTGTCAAGACTTTGATAGGACATATAGTCATATTCATGTCGGGCTGACATGCACTACCATGAGCCAACGAGACCCGGGGAGGACCGATGTCCGCGCTCACTGTCGACCTCGACCGGTCCAGTCCGGTCCCGCTGTACTACCAGGTCGCCCAACAGATCGAGCACGCGATCAGCGAGGGCCAACTGGCTCCCGGCGATCGACTGGACAACGAGATCAGCCTCGCCGAACGGTTCGGATTGTCCCGGCCGACCATGCGCCGCGCGATACAGGAACTGGTCGACAAGGGTCTGCTGGTCCGCAAGCGGGGAGTCGGCACCCAGGTCGTGCACGGTCAGGTCACCCGACCGGTCGAGCTGACCAGCCTGTACGACGACTTGGCCGGGCATCACCAGGCCCCGCGGACCGACGTCCTGACCAACGAGGTGGTGGGGGCCGGCGACGAGGTCGCCGCGATGCTGGCGGTCCAGCCGGGCACCCCGGTCCTGCACCTGCGGCGCCTGCGGTTCGCGCACGAGGAACCGCTGGCGATCATGGAGAACTACCTGCCCGAGGACCTGATCGGCCTGGGCGAAATGGATCTGGCCGGGCGCGGGTTGTACCAGCTGATGCGGGCCAAGGGCGTGAACATCCGGGTGGCCAAGCAGAAGATCGGCGCTCGGACGGGAACACCCGAGGAGTGCGCCCTGTTGGGCGAGAAGCGCGGCAGCCCAGTGCTCACCATGGAACGGGCGGCGCACGACGACTCCGGCCGGGCCGTCGAATGGGGTCGGCATGCCTACCGTGCCAGCCAGTATTCGTTCGAGGTCACCCTGGTCGAGCACTGACCTGAACTTCTGGCGACCTTCGACGTTCTCGTCGGTCGCTGCCCCGGCGCCTGCGCCGGACCCTGTGGAAATTGACGCGCCCGCACGAGGGCACGCGAGATGGAGGATTTCGTGACAACGACGCTCACTGCCGCTCCCGAGAGGCCGATGCTGATCGGGGGTGAGTGGGTCGCCGGCGCGGACGGCGTGTGGACGGACGTGGTCTCCCCCGGCCGCCGTGGCACCGTACTCGCCCAGGTGCCCGAGGGCAGCGCCGAGGACGCCGACCGGGCCGTGCGCGCTGCGCGTGCCGCCTTCCCCGCCTGGCGCGCCCTGCACTTCAAGGACCGGCAGAAGATCCTGCTGAAGATCGCCGACGCGCTCGAGGACCACGCCGAAGAGCTCGCCCTGCTGACCGCGGCCGACACCGGCAACGCCCTGCGCACCCAGGCCCGGCCGGAGTCGCAGACCCTGGTCAACCTGTTCCGCTACTTCGGCGGGGTGGCCGGCGAATTCAAGGGCACCGTGTTGCCCGCCGGCGACGACCAGCTGCAGTACACCCGCCGGGAGCCGCTCGGCGTGGTGGCCGGCATCCTGCCGTGGAACTCGCCGCTGATGATCGCCGGCATGAAGACGCCGGCCGCGCTGGCCGCGGGCAACACCCTGGTGCTCAAGACCGCCGAGGACGCGCCGCTGACGATCCTGCGGATGGCCGAGATCTGCTCGGAGTTCCTGCCGCCGGGCGTGCTGAACGTGATCACCGGCAAGGGCTCGGTGATCGGCGAGGCGCTGCTCGTGCACCCGGACGTGGACAAGGTGTCGTTCACCGGGTCGACCGGTATCGGCCGGCATGTCGCCGAGACCGTCGGCCAGCGGTTGGCCCACGTGTCCTTGGAGCTCGGCGGCAAGAGCCCGAACATCGTCTTCCCGGATGCCGCGACGCCGGA
>DATDBV010000027.1:0-13977 GCA_036524715.1 Nakamurella sp.
GGTACGGGCAAACGTCGCGATCGCCTCGGCGTCGGTCATCTCGGCGTGCTCCACCCGGTGCGCGCAGGCGGCCATCCGCACGGTCGCGTTCTCGCCCAGGCGCTGCGCCGCGTCGGACAGCGCCCGCGCAACGGCGGACACGGCGTCGTCACCGATCGCGTGGAAGCCGGCCTGGACGCCGGCGATCGTGCAGGCCACCAGGTGCTCGACGATCTGTTCGTCGGTCAGGTACCGCACCCCGCGGTCGTCGGGGCAGTCCCTGTACGGGTCGGTCAGCGCGGCGGTGCGGGATCCGATCGCCCCGTCGACGACCAGGTCCCCGCCCAGCGCATGCGCCCCGGTCTCGGCCAACGCGACCCGCGCCTGATCGGGATCGGTCACGGCCCGGGCGAGGTAGCCGCGGACGGGGATCGGCCCGTCCAGGTCGAGCAGGGCGGCCAAGTCAGCCAGCCCGGTCGGGCCGTCGGCGGCGCATTCATGCACTTCGACGATCCCTTGCGCGGCGCAGGACCGCAGGAAGGCCAGGCGCGCGTCCCGGCGCTGCTCCGCGGTGAGCAAGCCGCGGGCGGACGCGCGGACGCCGGCGTGCGCCTGCCGGGTGACCGGCGCGACGTCCGACCAGCCGTCGGCGCGATCGGCGATCAGCCTGGCCAGCGCGGTGGACAGCTGCGCCGAGTGCACATCGATCCGGGACAGATACGCCGGCCGGTGACCCACCGCCTCGTCGATTTCGGACCGCGTCGGCGGCCGTTGCTCGGGCCAGCGGGTGTCCTCCCAGCCGTGGCCCCAGACGATCCCGTCGTGGTCGGCGGCGTACGTCCGGACCGCGGCGAGACACTCCGCCAGCGACCGGGTGCCGGAGAGGTCGAGTCCGGTCAGCGCGAGGCCGGCGTCCAGGGTGTGCACGTGCGCATCGACGAAACCGGGAACCACCAGCGCGCCGGCCAGGTCGATCACCCGATCGGGAGGGCCGGCAGTGTCGACGGCGTGCTCGCCGCCGACCCAGCTGATGGTGCCGTCGGTGACGGCCAGGGCGGTGGCCTCCGGATCGGCGGCGGTGTGCACCCGGCCGTTGCGCAGAACTGTGAGCGTCATCGATGTTCAGTCAACACCGCTGGTCACGCCCGCCCGCCGAACTGCGGCGGACCATTGTCGGTGCCATCTGTCACAGTGATTCTGTGAGCGAGGCTTGGCGAGCGAACCATCAAGACCGGCGACGGCGACACCGACAGGTCGGCCGAGCCTGCGAGGTCGACCTGTGGAGGGCGGCGACGTGAGTCTTTACCCCGAATCGACCGGCACCGCGGTCACGGCCGACCCGACCCAGGGCCTGACCACCGAGCAGGTGGCCCAGCGGGTCACGAACGGCCAGGTCAACGTCACCGATCAGGCGTCGTCCCGGTCGCTGTGGGTGATCTTCAAGACCAACGTCTTCACCCGGTTCAATGCGATCCTGGGTGCGCTGTTCGTCCTGATCCTGATCACCGGGTCGCTGGCCGACGGCCTTTTCGGGATCGTGCTAGTCGTCAACTCGGCGATCGGCATCGTGCAGGAGTACCTGGCCAAGCGAAAGCTCGACCGGTTGGCCCTGCTGAACGCGCCGGTCACCCGGGTGGTCCGGAACGGGAAACTGATCGAGATCCCCACCCAGGACGTCGTGCTCGACGACCTGATCGAGCTCCGCACCGGTGACCAGGTGCCCGCCGACGGGGTGATGCTGACGACGTCGGGGTTGGAGATCGACGAGTCGAACCTGACCGGTGAGGCCGACCCGATCCCCAAGACCTCCGGGGACGCGGTCCGCTCGGGCACGACGGTGGTGGCCGGCATCGGCCGGTTCCCGGCCGCCGCTGTGGGTCACGACGCCTACATCAACAAGATCGCCGCCGAGGCCAAGAAGTTCACCAAGACCCGCTCGGAAATCCAGGAGTTGGTCAACCAGCTGCTCAAGTACATCACCTGGATCATCGTCATCGCCCTGCCGCTGCAGCTTTGGTCGCAGTGGCGCGCCATCGGCGACCAGGGCTGGCAGCAGGTGGTCATCCGGTCCACTGGTGGCCTGGTCGGGCTGGTGCCTGAGGGTCTGGTGCTGCTGACGTCGGTGGCGTTCCTGCTGGCGGCGGTGCAGCTGACCCGGCAGCAGGTGCTCGTGCAGGAATTGCCCGCGGTCGAGGGACTGGCCCGGGTGAACGTGGTTTGCCTGGACAAAACGGGCACCCTGACCGTCGGCGACATCGTCTACGAGGACTGCGAACCGATCCCCGGCGGCGGGATGACGGCCGACGAGGTGCGGGAGGCGCTCGGCGCGCTGGCCGACGACCCGAACGCCAACGGCACCCTCAAGGCGCTGGCGGCCGCGTTGCCGGTGCCGACGGGCTGGCAACGCGAGACGACCATCGCATTCAACTCCGCCCGCAAGTGGAGTGCCGCGTCGTTCACCGGCCGCGGCTGCCTGGTGTTCGGCGCGCCGGACGTGCTGCTGGTCGCCGACGACCCCCTCCGAAGCCAGGTGGCCGAGCTGGCATCCACCGGGCGGCGGGTGCTGCTGCTGGCCTGCTCGGACGCGACGCTGCGCGGCCAGGAACTGCCGGACGGCATGCAGACCGTCGCCCTGGTGACACTGACCGAGCAGGTCCGGCCGGACGCCGAGGCGACGCTGAACTACTTCAAGGAGCAGGGCGTCCAGATCAAGATCATCTCCGGTGACAACCCGACGACGGTCGCCGCGATCGCCCGCCGGGTCGGCCTGGATGTGCCGCCGGAGGCGCTGGTCGACGCCCGCACCATCGGCGAGGACCCGGAAGAGCTGCGCGAGATCGTCGAGCGCACCTCGGTGTTCGGCCGCGTCTCGCCGGAGCAGAAGCGGGCGCTCGTGCAGGCCCTGCAGCGCAATGGGCACGTCGCGGCGATGACCGGCGACGGCGTCAACGACGCCCTGGCCCTCAAGGATGCCGACATCGGGGTCGCGATGGGCAATGGCGCGCAGGCGACCAAGGCGGTGGCCCAGCTGGTGCTGCTGGACGGCCGGTTCTCGCACCTGCCGAACGTGCTGGCCGAGGGCCGACGAGTCATCGGCAACGTCGAGCGGGTCGCCAACCTGTTCGTCGCCAAGAACGTCATGAGCCTGATCGCGATCATCACCGCGGCGCTGTTCACGCTGCCGTTCCCGTTCCTGCCGCGACATCTGACGCTGGTGTCGGCGGTGACGATCGGCATCCCGGCGTTCTTCCTGGCCCTGGGCCCGAACAAGCGACGCTACGTTCCCGGCTTCCTCAAGCGGGTGCTGCGGTTCGCCGTCCCGGCGGGTGCGGTGTCCGGGATCGTGGTCTTCGTGTCTTACCTGCTGGCCAGGGCCGAGGTGGGCGCGCCCCCGGCCGCCGAATGCCTGGTCAAGACCGAGGGCAGCAAGGTCACCGACAACGTCGTGTGCTGGCAGCCGTCGACCGCGGCCACCATCGCCCTGCTGATGACCTCCTTCTGGATCCTGGTGGTGCTGTCCCGGCCGTTCCGGCTTTGGAAGGCGGTGCTGGTCGGGTCGATGGTGGGCATCGCCGTCCTCGCCTTCGTCACGCCGCTGGGCCAGCAGTTCTTCAACTTTTCGATCACCCCGGCGACCCTGTGGACGTCGCTGGCCGTCGGCGCGGTCGGCGCGCTGGCCATCGAGATCATCTACCGCACCGAACCGGGCATGCGCTCGGCCGCCGGCACCTGACGCGCCGGGCCAGCGGAGGACCCTGCCCAGCGGAAGAAGTGCGCGACACGCCGCACCGACCCGCCCGCCGCGATCGGACACCGCTCCGCGGACGTGAACACCGCTCCCGGCGGGCGTGGAGCGGTGTTCGCTTCGGCGGGGCGGTGTGCACCGCGACGTCGGCACACCGCCACCTGCAGCACAGCCGCGATGATGAGCAGCCACTTGAGTGGATGGGCCGCTCGCGGCCTCACTCAGGAGCGAAAATCGTGCATCAGTCACTCCAGTCTCAAAGGTACCCATCTCTCGAATAGGCAAGGGACTTCGTCGGAAGAAAGGTGCGACCCACCGCACTATTCTTCCGCCGAAGCGCCGGACCGGCTGGTGCCGTCAGTCTGCGGGCGAACCCTTGTCGGGACTCCCCGACCTACCGCGGCGACGATTCGGTCCCGCCGATGTCGACGGGATCGGCGGACGGCGCCGCCGCGGCGGCCTGCGCGGTGGGCCGGCCGCCGGGCAGCAACCAGGCCGCGGCGACCATGCAGGCCGCCAGCACGGCGGTGGCCAGGAACACGTCGTGGGTCGCCGCGGCGACCGCGGCCGGATCGTCGGCGGCGTGCGTGGTGGCGCCCAGGCTCAGGTTGGCCAGGGCGCCGAAGGCGGCGACCCCGACGGCGCTGCCGATGGACCGGGCGAACATGTTGGTCGCCGTCACGACCCCGCGCTCGGCCCAGCCGACGCTGGACTGCGCGGCGATCAGCGTAGGGCTGGCGATCAGGCCCATCCCGAGCCCGACCACGAAGCAGCATGCCCCGACCTGCCACACCGCGGAGCCCGGGCCGAGCAGCGTGGTCAGCACAGTGCCGGTGACGGCGAGGGTCGCGCCGATCAGGGCCGTGGTGCGAAATCCCAGCCGCAGGTAGAACCGGCCGGACAGGGTCGCCGAGATCGGCCAGCCGATGGTCAGGGTGGCCAGGGCGAACCCGGCGATGAGCGGCCCGGTGCCCAGCACGGTCTGCACGAACGTCGGCACGTAGGTGGTCAGGCCCAGCAGGACGGCGCCGACCAGCACGGCGATCACCGCGCTGGCCACCAGCACCCGCCGCGAGAACACCCACAGCGGCAGCACCGGCTCGGCGGCCCGCCGTTGCACCACGAAGAACACCGCGAGCAGCACCGCCCCGCCGCCCAGGACCGCGAGGCCGTGCGCCGAGCCCCACGCCCACGCCTGGCCACCCTCCAGCAGGCCGAGGATCAGCAGCGTCGCGCCGCCCGTCAACGTGATGCTGCCGACGTAGTCGATGCGGTGACTGACCCGCCGCACCTTCTCCGAGAACCGGCTTGCCAGCATCCAGAAGGCCAGCAGGCACAACGGGATGTTGATGATGAACAGCCAGCGCCAGGTGAGCCATTCGGAGAAGATTCCGCCCAGCGTCGGCCCGACCACGGCGGAGATCGCCCAGACACTGGCCAGGTAGCCCTGCGCCTTGGCCCTTTCGGCCAGCGTGTAGATGTCGCCGGCGATGGTGATGCTCATCGGCTGCACCGCACCCGCACCGAGCCCCTGCAACGCGCGGAACACGATGAGCGCCGTCATGTTCCAGGCCGCCGCGCACAGGATGGAGCCGAGCAGGAACAGCCCGATGCCGAACAGCATGATCGGCTTTCGACCCTTGATGTCGGCGAGCTTGCCGTAGATCGGCACCGACACCGCCTGCGCCAGCAGGTATACCGAGAACAACCAGGGGAACTCGGCGAAGCCGCCCAGGTCGGCGACGATCGACGGCACCGCGGTGGCGACGATGGTGGAATCCAACGCGACCAGCGATGTGGACAGCATCAGCGCGGCGAGGATAGGTCCGCGTTCGGACCGCAGACCCACCGCCCCGACCCTTGCCGTCACCGTCCCACCTTCCGCACGCACGTCCCGAGAGAACCTTACGCAGGCTAACCTTTCCCGGGCGCGGCGCGTTCCGTTCAGCAAACCTCGAAGGTCGACAGCCCGGTGTGCTCGGCGGCGAACGCCAACTGGTCGGCGTACTCCAGCGCCAACGCGCGGGCCGGCTTGCCCATGCCGTGCCCGGCCCGGGTGTCCACCCGCAGCAGCACCGGCGCCGGCCCGGCCTGACAGTGCTGCAACTGCGCGCCGAACTTGAGCGAATGCGCGGGCACCACCCGGTCGTCGTGATCGCCGGTGCAGAGCAGCGTCGCCGGGTAGGACGTACCGGGGGCCAGCCGGTGCAGCGGCGAGTAGGCCAACAGCACGGCGAAGTCGTCCGCGTCGTCCGGTGAGCCGTAGTCGGTGGTCCACGCCCAGCCGATGGTGAACAGGTGGAAGCGCAGCAGGTCCAGCACGCCGACCGTCGGCAGCGCGGCCGCGAACAGCTCCGGGCGCTGGGTCATCGCCGCACCCACCAGCAGGCCGCCGTTGGACCGGCCGTGCACCGCGAGTTGCCCCGGCGTCGTCACCCCGGCGGCCACCAGCGACTCGGCCACGGCGAACAGATCGTCGAACACCTGCTGCTTGCGGTGCAGCATCCCCTGCTGGTGCCAGGTCGCGCCGAACTCGCCGCCGCCGCGCAGGTTCACCACCGCGAGTACTCCGCCGGCGGCCACCCAGGTGGCGAACATCGCCGAGAACGACGGCAGCACGGGGATGTCGAACCCGCCGTAGCCGTAGAGCAGGGTCGGCGCCGGCCCGACCGGCAGGTCCGCCCGCCGGAGCACCGTCATCGGCACCTCGACGCCGTCACTGGACACCGTCCGCCGCCGCTGCGCGACCAGGTCCGGCAACGGCACGTCCCCACCGGGCCCCGGCAACGCCCGCACCACCACCGGCGGGCCGACGACCAGCCGGAACGACTGCGTGCGGGAGGTGAACGAGCTGACGCCGAGCAGGATCTCGGCCGAGGCGGCCCGGGTGTTCACCGCCACCATGGACACCGGCGCGGGCAGCTCGGGCCAGTCCAGGTGGGCGCCGGAGCGGTCGATCAGCTGCACCCGATGCGCCGCGTCCGTCGACCAGACCAGGGCGAAGGCGCCGCAGGCCGGGTGGGCGCTGACCAGCACGTCCTCGTCGTGCTGAGGCACCACGTCGGCCCACGGCGCGGCCGGGTCGGACAGATCCACCGCGACCAGCCGGCCGCGCGGCGCGTCCCGTTCGGTGCGCAGGTACAGCAGGTCGCCATCCGAGCCGACGACGTGCTGGGCTTCGGTCAGCTCCGACACCACCGGCACCGGTTCGGGGTCGATGGCGACCCGCCCGTCAACGGTGTCGAGTCGATGGGCGGTGATCAGACTGCGCGAATCGGTGCCCGGGCTGCTGGTCAGCACCAACCAACGACCGTCCGCGGCCACCCACGGGTCGGCCAACCAATCGCGGTCCGGCGGCGTCCACACCACCTCGTCGACGGCCTGAACCGTGCCCAGCCGATGCAGCACCAGCTCCCCCGCGCCCTGAGCTCCGGTCAGCTCACCGCCCTCGGACTCCGGATAGCGCCAGTACAGGAAGCCGGAGGCGTCGGGCAGCCAGGTCGGGTCGATCCATTTCGCCCACCGGAGCTCGTCGGCCCGGTCAGCCCCGGTGCCGATGTCGCGGACCCGAATGGTGCGCCAGTCCGACCCCGCCTCGGACACCGCGTAGGCCAGCAGCGACCCGTCCGGGCTGACCCGGGCGGCCGTCATCGCCACGGTTCCGTCCGCGGACAGTACGTTCGGATCCAGCAGCAGCGTCGGGGTGGTCATCAGCTCGTACAGGCTGTCCGCGCACAGCAGCTGGTCCTGGTCGAGCTCCCCGGGGTTGGCGACGACGAAGTACCGCCCGCCCCGCTCCCACGGAACGCCGCGGCGGGGTGCGGTGAGCAGCGCGGTGGTCAGCTCGAGCAGCGGCTCCCGGGCCGGCAGGGAGTCGAGGTAGGGCCGCGACACCGCGTTCTGGGCTTCGACGAAGACGCGTGTCCGGTCCGCGTCGGGGTCCTCCAGGTAGCGGTACGGGTCGGCCACCGCGACCCCGTGCAGCAGGTCGACGACGTCGTCCCGCTCGGTCGTCGGGTAACGCACCGTCACTGGGGCGTGTCGGGCGCGTTCGGGTCGGCCGGCGCCGCGACCGGACGGCCCTCGAACGGCGTGGACAGCACGACGGTGGTGCGGGTCGTCATGCCCGAGGTGCCCCGGATTCGGGCCAGCAGCGACTCCAGCGCGGCCGGGGACTGCACCCGCACCTTGACGATGTAGGACTCGACGCCGGCCACCGAGTGGCAGGCCTCGATCTCCGGCATCTGGGCGAGCCGCTGCGGGTAGTCGTCGGGTGCGGCCGGGTCGATCGGGGTGAGCGAGACGAACGCGGTGAGCGGCAATCCGATCTGCTCGCTGTCGATCTGTGCGGTGTAGCCGCGAATCACGCCGCGCTTCTCCAACCGGCGCACCCGCTGGTGCACGGCCGACACCGACAGGCCCACCTTCTCGGCGAGATCGGTGTAGCTGCAGCGGCCGTCGGCGGCCAGCACCGCGGCGATGCGCGCATCCAGCTCCTCGAGCATGACCGGACCCCCTTTCAGGCGTTGTTCGTGGTTGGCGAGCCGACGACGGTCAGTTCGGTGGCCGCCGTGTTCATCAAGCGGGCACCGGACTCCCCCACCACCACGATGTCCTCGATGCGGACCCCGAACTCGCCGGGCAGGTAGATTCCCGGTTCCACCGAGAACGCCATCCCTTCCTCCAGGGTGATCGTGTTGCCGGACACCATGTACGGGTGTTCGTGCACCTCAAGGCCGATGCCGTGACCGGTCCGGGTGATGAAGAATTCCCCGAATCCGGCTTCTTCGATCACAGTGCGGGAGGCCGCGTCGATCGATTCGGCGGTGACACCCGGCCGGACGGCGGCCACCCCGGCGGCCTGGGCCCGTCGCACCACCTCGTAGACCTCCCGCACGCGGTCCGGTACCGGTGCGCCGGCCACCAGGTAGGTGCGGGTGCAGTCGGAGAAGTACCCCGACGGCATGGGGCCGCCGATGTCGATCACCACGACGTCGCCGGGTTCGATGACCCGGTCGGACGCCTCGTGGTGCGGGCTGGCCCCGTTGGGCCCGGACCCGACGATGACGAAGTCCGGCCGGGCATGCCCCTCGGCGACGATGGCTGCGCCGATGTCGGCGGCCACCTCGTTCTCGGTCCGACCGGTACGCAGCCACTCGCCGATCCGGCGCTGGACCCGGTCGATCGCCGCGCCGGCGGCGGCCAGGGCCGCGACCTCGTCGGCCCCCTTGCGCATCCGCAGCTCGGCGATGGTCGCACCGGCCAGGGTCAGCTCGGACCCGGGAACGATTGCCTGCGCGTTCAACGCATGCACCGCGGGCATGTGGTAGTCGACCGACAAGACCCGCGCATCGGTGGGCAGCAGCTCGGCCAGCGCCGCGTACGGGTCCTCGCCGTCGGTCCAGGTGCCGATCGCGACGTCCAGTTCCTCGGCCGGCGAACCCGTCCAGCCGGGCCGCTCCAGCGTCGGCACCAGCAGCGACGGGCGGCCGGCGGCCGGCACGACCAGGCAGGTCAGTCGCTCGTGGGAGCCGATCGAGTGGCCGATGAAGTAGGCCAGGTCGGGCCCCGGGGTGATCAGCACGACGTCGGCGCCGGACACGCCGGCCAGTTCGGCCAGCCGGGCGAGGCGATCGGTGTAGGTCGACACCGGGGCGGACACCGTGGGTTCATCCGTCGTATCAGGGGCCATGTCCGGAGCCTAATGTCCGGAACGACCACGGGGCGCGCGGCCTGGAGGAGAACCCAATGACCCGCGGAACATCGGGTTGCACCGAGGGCCTACGGCCGCCGGCGATGCTGGCGGCGTGCTTTCAGTCGCCCGCGACCCGGGCGCTCCCACCAGCTTGCTCAGTCTCCCCGGGCGTACCGTCCTCCCATGCGAACGATCACCGTTCCGGGTCCGGGTCCGGCGCCCGAGCGCCAGGCCTACCTGGCCGGGCCGGTACAGACGACGGCCCTGCCAGGGCCGTGGGCCGGCGTCGTCGTGATCCACGAGGGTCTCGGCCCGACGGACGATATGCAGGAGCAGTGCGATTGGTTTGCCGCCGCGGGCTATCTCGCCCTGATGCCGGACCTGTACCACGGGCGTTCGATGGTCCGGTGCGTCAAAGGCACCGTCCAGCAACTGTTCGCGCAACGGGGACCGGTGTTCGAGCAGCTCGAGTCCGCGCGGGCGTACCTGGCTTCGCGCGAGGACTGCACCGGGGCGGTGGGTGTCGCCGGGTATTGCCTGGGCGGCGGTTTCGCGTTGCTGCTGGCCGGCCGCGGAGCCTACGACGCGGCCGCCGTCAACTACGGGCAGTTGCCGAAGAACCTGGACGAGGTGCTGGCCGGAACCTGCCCGATGGTGGCCAGTTTCGGCGGCCGGGACCGGACCCTGCGCGGGGCGGCCGTGACGCTGACCGGCGCGCTGGACCGGGCGGGCGTGCCGCACGACGTACAGGAGTACCCGCCCGCCCGGCACGCCTTCATCAGCCGCAACGTCGTCCCCTCCCCGCTCACCACGATCGGCAAGGTGCTCGGCGTCGGATACCACCGCGACAGCGCGGCCGACGCCAAGCGCCGGATCCTGGCCTTCTTCGACGAGCACCTGCGGTCGGCGGGCACCGGGTAGCCGGACGCTTCGCAAGGCTCAACAAGAACCACAGCAGTCCGACGCATGGCGTTCAGAAGTTCCGGGTGGCCATGCGTTCCGCGGGTCTGGTTGCCGCAGCCGGCCAAAGCCGACCACTTGACGGTTCATGATCGACGTGGTTGGTTCGGCTGATTGCGCCATGCCCGGCAGCACTGTCCAGACCGGTGCAGAACGCGACCTCGACGTCGAGGAGGCGCCATGACCATCGTCGTCGGGTATCTGCCGGCCAAGGGCGGCCGGGCCTGCCTGGACCTGGCGTCGCTGCTGGCCAGGTCCGGCAGCAGCGAACCGGTCGCGGTCGTCACCGTCGTCCCGGCGAGCTGGTCGACGCCGTCGATGGCCAAGGTGGATGCGGAGTTCGCAGCCTGGGCGCAAGAGGAGGGCGACAAGGCGCTCGCCACGGCCGGCGAGTACCTCGCCGCGAAATGGCCCGACGTCGAGGCCAGTTTCCATCGCGCCGAGGGTCGGTCGGTGCCGTCAGCACTGACCGAGACCGCCGAGCAACTCGCGGCCGATCTGCTCGTCCTGGGCTCGTCGACCGACGGACGGGTCGGGCAGGTGATCGTCGGCTCGACCGCCGAGCCCCTGCTGCACTCCTCGGAGATTCCGGTGGCGATCGCACCTCGCGGCTACCGGGCGCCGAGCGCCTCGAAAATCGGCCGCCTGACCTGCTCGTACTCCGGCATCGACGACGACGTCGACCTGGTCACCGCGACGGCTCAACTCAGTGTCCGGATGGGCTGCCCGCTGCGCATCGCGACCTTCGGCGTGCGCGGCCGCACCATGTACCCGCCCAGGGTCGGTTTGCACGCCGAGGATCTCGTCCTTGCGCAGTGGAAGACGCAGGTCCAGAGCGACCAGCGAGGGTGCCTCGAACAGCTGACGACGCTTGGCCTGACCACCGAGCTGACCACGACCGCCGTCGCCACCGGATCGCGGTGGGACGAGGCCATGGACGACCTGGAATGGGAATCGGGCGAGGTGCTGGTCGTCGGCTCGTCCAGGGTGGGCCGGCTTGCCCGGGTGTTCCTCGGGTCGAAGGCGATCAAGATCGTCAGGTACTCGCCGGTTCCCGTGGTGGTCGTGCCGGCCGCAATCGCCGCCGAGATCGCCGACGATGCGATCGCCGACGCCGATGCGGGCGACGTCGATGCCGGCGACGTCGAACCGGCCGGCGAGGCACGGCGATGAGCGAGGCTTGCCGAGTGAACAATCGGCGCTCCCGGCGCGGCGGCCGCTCCGGGACGGCCGAGCCTGCGAGGCGTCTCGGAAGGCCGGGGCGATGAGCGATGTGCTCGACCTGTTCCCGCCGGGGAGCCGTGCGGACGTCGACGGAATGGTGCTGATCGGCGGCTGCCGGGCCGACGAGTTGGCGGCCGACTACGGCACGCCCGCCCTCGTCGTCGACGAGTCCGCGCTGCGCGCGCGGGCCCGCGAATACCGGGAGGAACTGCAACGACGCTGGCCGAACTCCCGGGTCGTCTTCGCGTCCAAGGCCTTTCCCTGCACCGCGGTCCAGGCGGTGATGGTGCATGAGGGGCTGGGGCTGGACGTCGCGGGTGGCGGCGAGATCCTCACCGCGCTCAAGGCCGGCATCGACCCGGCGCTGATCGTGCTGCACGGCAATGCCAAGAGCACCGAGGAACTCACCATCGCGGTCGACAACGGCATCGGCCTGGTGGTGGTGGACGGTCCCGACGATGTCGACCGACTGGAGGCGATCGTGCCGGCGGGCCGCACCCAGGACGTGCTGGTCAGGATCATCCCCGGGATCACCGCGGACACCCACGCGCACGTGCTCACCGGGCACGAGGGATCGAAGTTCGGCCTGGCCCCGGCGGCGGCGACGGAGCTGATCCGGCGGATCGAGGCCAGCCCGCGGTTGGCGATGCTCGGCGTGCACGCCCATGTCGGGTCCCAGATCATGCAGGCCGAGCCGCTCGCCGCCGCCGTCGCGCCGCTGCGCGCGCTCGGTGAGTTCCCGATCTACGACCTGGGCGGCGGCCTGGGTGCCCGGTACACCTGGCACGATCAGCCGCCCGCGGTCGCCGACTACCTCGATGTGCTCGTCGGCGCGGCCCGCGAACACCTGCCCGCGCAGGCGCAGATCATCGTCGAACCGGGCCGCAGCATGGTCGCCGGCGCGGCCGTCACGGTCTACCGGGTGACCACGGTCAAGCGCGGCTCGATCACCTTCGTCGCCGTCGACGGCGGCATGGGCGACAATCTCGAGGTCGCGCTGTTCGGGCAGCGATTCGAGGCCGCCATCGCCAACCGGCTGGACGCCACCGGCGGCGAGATCGTCACCGTAGTGGGACGGCACTGCGAGAGCGGCGACGTGCTGGTGGAGGACGTGCCGCTGAACGCGCCGGCGGTCGGCGATCTGCTCGTCGTGCCGGCCACCGGTGCCTACTGCTTCACCATGTCCAACAACTACAACGGAAATCGCCGCATCCCGGTGGTTTTCGCTGCCGACGGCCGGTCCCGGTTGGTCGTCCGGCGAGAAACCTGGGAGGACCTGACCGCGCGCGACATCGCGTGAAGTGCCAGACTTCCGGGCAGTCCGATCCCTGGCCAGGGCGACCAGGTGACAACGGTGGAGGGCAGCCATGTCTTCACTGACTCAACAGTTGTTCCGACGCAAACCCGTCGTCCAGATGGAGGACGAGACCGGCAGCGAGACCGGCAAGAGCGAACTGACCCGCACCATCGGGCTGTTCCAGCTCTCGATGTTCGGCGTCGGCGCCACCATCGGGACGGGCATCTTCTTCATCCTGTCCGAGGCGGTGCCGATCGCCGGGCCGGCGGTCATCTGGTCGTTCGTCATCGCCGGTGTGGTGGCCGGCCTGACGGCCGTCTGTTACGCCGAACTGGCCGGCGCCGTGCCGGTGTCGGGATCGTCCTACTCCTACGCCTACGCCACCATCGGTGAGCTGCCGGCGATGGCCGTCGCCGGCTGCCTGCTGCTGGAGTACGGCGTGTCCGGCGCCGCTGTCGCGGTCGGCTGGTCGCAATACCTGAACGAACTGCTGGACAACCTCTTCGGCTTCCAGATCCCGGACTCGCTGTCCCAGGCCCCGGAGCAGGGCGGCTTGATCAACCTGCCCGCGGTGATCCTGATCGCGCTCTGCGCGTTGCTGCTGATCCGTGGCGCCAGCGAGTCGGCCACCGTCAACACCGTCATGGTGATGATCAAGATCGGTGTGCTGATCATGTTCATCGCCATCGGCATCACCGGATGGAACACCGACAACCTCGCCGACTTCGCGCCCTTCGGATTCTCCGGGATCACGGCCGCGGCCGGCATCATCTTCTTCTCCTATATCGGCCTGGACGCGGTCTCCACGGCCGGCGAGGAGGTCAAGAACCCGCACCGGACGATGCCGATGGCGATCATGATCGCCCTGGTCACCGTCACCACCCTGTACGTGCTGGTGTGCCTGGTCGCGGTCGCCGCCCAGCCCTACACCGAGTTCGAAGGCCAGGAGGCCGGCCTCGCGCAGATCCTGGAGAACATCACGGGCTCGACCTGGCCGGGCACCGTACTCGCGGCCGGCGCGGTGATCTCGATCTTCAGCGTCACCCTGGTGGTGATCTACGGGCAGACCCGCATCCT
>DATDBV010000028.1:0-8379 GCA_036524715.1 Nakamurella sp.
GGGTGACGAGGCTCGGGTGCTGGCCCGGCTGACACACCCCCTCGCGATTGCGCACACCTTGCTCTTCCGGCGTGGTGATCCGCGGCCAGTATTCCGCATACGGGCCGAACACGGCGGTCGAGTTGAGCGACGCCGAGACCGGGCCAGGATGCGGGCAGCGGCACCACCACCCGTCACCTTCGCCCCTCTCGTGGTCCGCTGCCAGAGTCCTTCTACCCGCCCGAACAATTCACCCGACGACCCACCGCAGTAACCTGGGACCATGAACCGGCGTCTGGCCGGGGCACTCATCATCGTGCTCACCGTCGTTGGGGTCGCCGCGACATCGCCGGCGATCGGTGACCGGCTGGCCGGCACTCCGATCGCGGTCAGGTTTCCGGGTCCGCCCACCATCGGCGAGTGCCTGCTCGCCGACGACATCGAGGATGCTCGCTCGACCATTCGGGCAAACCCACCCGTAGCTCGGTTCGGGCCGTGCGGACCGACCGGCAGAGGCGAGGTCGTCGCGGTTCGGGCGACCACGCCCACCGAGCGATCGGCGCGCTCCGACTCCCCGGCCGACTGCCGGGGCGCTGCGCTGTCATACGCGGGCCTACAGTCTCGGGACGACTCCTATGTTGCGCCCGGCGCACCCCAGGATGATTCGATCGACTGGACGTACTCGATCGCCGTGCGGACCCATTGGGTGCCGCAGGTGCCGAGCCTGCCCAGCGCGAGCACCTGGATCGCCTGCGTCGCCAACCCCGAGGGCACCGTCACGGGATCGGGTCGGCTGGCCAATGCGTTCGACGGCGGTGCACTGCCCGGCGATTTCGGAACCTGTTGGCAGTCCGACGACGTCGGTGCGGGCATGGACATGGTCAACTGCAACGAGCCGCATCTGGCCGAACTCATCGCGATGGGCCGAAAGGCCGGAGACCCGCCAATGGAACGTCAGCAGATCCTGTCCTCGTGCACGGGGCAGGCCGGAGTCGCGCTGCGCCGCGGGGATCCCACTGCGGGCGGCACGCTGGCCGTCGCCATCAGCCCCGACCGCAGCTCCACGAACCGGCGCCCGCTCAGCCTGACCTGCTTCATCACCTCGGCCGATCATCGTCGGATCGTCGGCAGCGTCGTCGGCATCGGCGCTGGTCAGGTGAGGTTCGCCAGCTGACCGTCGATCAGGCGCGATGGTCAGGTCCGCCCGCCGTATCAGTCTGGGTTCCCGACCCGCAACGGTCCGGTCGACCCCCGGCGAATCAGCTCGCAGCCCACGGTCACGGCGGTCGGTGTGTGCTGCGGGTCGTTCACCTGCTCGAGCAGCAGCCGGGCGGCGATGCGCCCCTGGTCCCGCACCGGCTGGCTGATCGTGGTGAGGTCGAAGAGATAGGCGAAGTCGTGGCCGTCCACGCCGATCACCGACAGATCGTCCGGGATCCGGAGGCCGTGCAGGCGCGCCGCATGGAGCACCCCGATCGCCACCTCGTCACTCACCGCGAAGACCGCGGTCGGCCGCTGGTCGTCGCGAAGCTCGCTCAGGCAGCGATGCAGCGCCGCCTCGCCGCCGTTGATGGAGAAGCCGGTCGAGTAGACCAGGGCCGGATCGGGCTCGAACCCGGCGCCACGCAGAGCGTTCACCAAGCCGCAATGCCGGTCGACGGCGACCGGGAACCCGTGCGCCGCACCGTCCTCGTCGCCGAAGAAGGCTATGCGCCGGTGGCCCAGATCGATCAGGTGCTGCCCGGCCCGCTGACCGACGGTCGTGTTGTCCACCAGCACCGACGAGATGCCTTCGAGGGCCGACCCCAGGGTGACGATGGGCACGCCGAGGCCGCCCAGCGCCCCGATCGACTTGTGGGCGAGGGGAACGTTGAGCGCGAGTACCCCGTCCACCCGCTTGCTCAGCGAATGGGCGTCGACCCCGCCGTCCACCCCGAAGGGATAGAGCATCAGGTCGTAGCCGTGCTGGGCGAGCACGTCCTGCGCACCTTCGATGACCGCCGAGAAGAACCAGCGAGAAACCCAGGGCGCGATGATCGCGACCGCATTGGTGCGGCCCGTGGTCAGCGCGGTCGCCCACGGGGACGGTGAGTAACCGAGCGAGGAGGCGGCGCGTTCCACCGCCTCCCGCGTTGTGGCCGATACCCCGGGCAACCCCCTCAGCGCACGCGACACCGTGGCCGGGGAGAACCCGGAGAGCGCGGCGACCTCCATGATCCCGACGGGTTGTACTTTCGGATCCGGCATGGCGGATGGGCCCCCGGTTTCAGCGGTCCACCAATCAGCCCTTCACTCCGCCGGCCAACAGCCCTCTGACGAAATATCGCTGGAGGCTGACGAACACGACGAGCGGCACGATCATGGCGATGAAGGCGCCGGCCGACAGCAACTCCCACTGGTTGCCCCGTGTTCCGGTCAACTCGGCGATCACCGCGGTGATCGGCTTCAGGTTGGGGCTGGGCGCGAACACGATCGCGACCAGCAGATCGTTCCACACCCACAGGAACTGGAAGATGCCGAACGCGGCAATGGCGGGCACCAACAACGGCAGGAGCACCACGAAGAAGATCTTCACGTGACCGGCCCCGTCGACCCGGGCCGCCTCGACGATCGAGGCGGGCACCTCCTTCATGAAGTTGTGCAACAGGAAGATCGCCAGCGGCAGGCCGAAGATCGTGTGGCTGATCCAGACCGGCCAGAACGAGTTCTGTAGCCCGAAGTTGACGAAGATCGTCTGCAACGGAATGAGCGTGACCTGGATCGGCACGATCTGCAGCGCGAAAACCGCGACGAACGCGATCTCCCGGCCCTTGAAGTCGATCCATGCGAATGCATAGGCCGCCAGCAGGGCCAGGCTGATCGGAATGATCACGGCCGGTAGCGTGATCACGATCGTGTTCAGAAAGGCCGTAGCGAGGCCGGCGCCGCCGCTCCAGGCAGTCTGGTAGTTCTCGAACGTGATGCCTGGGTTGGCGAAGAACGTCCACCAACCGCTGGTGGCGATATCCGCCGGCGGCCGGAACGAGGTGACGAAGAGGCCGAGAGTCGGGATCGTCCACAGGATCGCCAGCGCGATGGCCAGGCCCGACGCCCAAGGCGAGGACAGCCTGGTCTTGGCGTCCTGCAGACGCATCTGCTTCTTGAGTTTCCGGGCGGAGACCCGCTCCTCCGGAGTCGAGTCGGTCGTGATCGGAAGTTCGACCGAGGAACCTGACATGCTCATCGAACATCCTCCGAAAGCCGCATCTGCCGGACGTTGTAGACGATCACCGGGATGATGATGATGAAAAGCACGACGGCGAGAGCCGCACCGATGCCGACGCCCTGCTCACCTTGACGGAACGTCTGGGTGTAGAACTCGTTGGCCACCACCGACGTCCCGTAGTTGCCGCCGGTCATCGTGCGAACGATGTCGAAGGCCTTCAGCGAGGTCATGGCGACTGTGGTGATCACGACGACGATCGCCGGCCGGATGGTCGGCACGGTCACCCGGCGGAACAACGTGAACCCGGTCGCGCCGTCGATCTGCGCGGCCTCGACGATGTCGTCCGGCACGGACTTGATCGCCGCCGACAGGACGGTCATCGCGAAGCCTGCCTGGATCCAGATCATCACGACGATCAAAAAGAACGTGTTCCAGGGCCCGGTGATGAGGAACTGATACGGCTCCAGGCCGAGCCACACCAGGACCTGGTTGGCCAGGCCGATCTGAGGTGCGGCGGCCTCCCGGTATTCGTACACGAACTTCCAGATGATGGAGGCGCCAACCATGGAGATGGCCATCGGCAGGAAGATCAGGGCCTTGGCCGCCTTCTCGAACCGGGTCCGATCCACCAGCACCGCGTAGACCAGGCCGAACAGAGTGGCCACCACCGGCACCAGGACGATCCACCAGACGGTGTTGAGCAGGACCTGCTGGAAGTTCGAGTCGGTGAACACCCGCACGTAGTTGTCGAAGCTGAACGCAAGCTCCGTCGTCCGCTGCCCGGTGTTCGGGTTGATGATGGGCCTGCCGTCCGGGCCGATCGCGGCCTGTGATACCTGGAACGACCGAACCACGGTTCCCGCGGCCGGATAGAGCAGCCCGACGACGAGCGCGATGGTCACGGGCCCCAGGAACCCGGCGACGATGAACCAGTGCGGAATCTTCGGCCGATCGATCACATACAGGATCAGGCCCATGATGATGATGAACATAGCGATCGCGATCACCATCACGATCAACTTGTCCGAAACCGAAGTCGGGTTGAGGAACCAATCCATTGAATGCTCCTTCCGCGAAGCGCGAACAGGGTGCCCCGCCCGACCCGACTCCCGGGTCAGGCGGGGCGACCCTGCCGACTGACGGTCATTCGGTCAGCTGGTCGGCCAGGCCTTGTCGATGTTGGCCAGCGTGGTCGCGTCGTCCTGGCCGGTGATCCACGCGGTGAACTGCTTCCATTCCGCGTCGGAGCCCACCGGTGCCGGCATCAGGTCGGAGGCGTCGAACCGCACGATGGTCTCCGGATCGTTCAGCGCGAGCAGGGCGACCTTGAGAACTTCACTCTCGACGGACGCCTCCTCCAGACCCTTGTTCGACGACAGCCAGGAACCCAGCTTCGCCCGCTCGTTCGAGTAGAACGGCGAGGTGAAGTAGTACTGCAGGGCCCAGACCGCCGGTGCGTCCTTGAAGGCCACGAGGGTCTCGCCGCCGACCAGCACCGGCTTGCCGAACTGCTCGTCGATGCCCGGGAAGTAGAAGGCGTTGACCTGAGCGTCCGGTCCGACGGTCGTCCCGGCCGGCCAGTTGGCCTCGTAGAAGGTCGCCTGGCGGTGCAGGTAGCAGGTGCCCTGGAGGATCGGCAGGCCGCCATCCTGGAAGGTGGTCGAGGCGATCGTCTTCACGTCACCGAAGCCACCGTTCACATACTGGTCGTTCTTGATCACCTTGCCCATCTCGGCCAGCGCGTTCGCGATCTGCTGGTCGGAGAACTTCACATCACCGGCGACCCACTGGTCGTAGACGTCTGCACCGGCGGTCCGCAGGACGTAGTCCTCGAGCCAGTCGGTCAGCGGCCAACCGGTGGCCTCGCCGGACGCGATGCCCGCGCACCACGGCTTCTTGCCCGCGGCGACGATCTGGTCCGACAGCGCGATCAGCTCGTCGTACGTCGTCGGGATCGCGTAGCCGTCGGCCTTGAACTTCTCCGGCGAGTACCAGATCAGCGACTTGAAGTTGATGCTGTTCGGGACGCCGAAGTAGATCCCGTTGACGGTGCCGTAGTCCTTGGTGCCGGAGGCGTACCACTGGTCGACGTTCGCCGAGGTCACGTCAGGGACCTTCAGGGCGGCCCCGCTGCTTTCCACGATCTGGGTGAGCAGGCCCGGCTGCGGGAAGATCGCGGTGTCGGGCGGGTTGCCGCTGGATACCCGCACACCGATCTGGGCCTCCATCTCCTTGGAGCCCTCCCAGACGACATCGGCGCCGGTGCACTCCTCGAACGGCTTGAGCGACTCCTCGTACAACGCCTGCTCATCGCCGACGATCGTGGTGTAGACGTTCACACTGGTGCCCTCGGTGCCGGGCCAGTTCGCCTTGATTTGTTCGCACCAGTCACTTCCGTCGCCTGCCGCGGCGCTTCCGCTGGCCGCGCCACCCCCGGCGGACGTCGCCGCGCTTGTCGTGCCACTGCTCGTCGAACTGCTGCCGCACGCCGACAACACCAGCGCAATCGCACCGACGCCGGCCACCGTGGCCGTCAGTCTTCTCCTCGTCGCCTTGTGGGCCACTCGGTTGACCTCCACATCTCGTAGGACGGTGCGTGAGGGCACTCACACACAACACCGGGTATGAAAACGTTTTCAGTGTGCTTTTGCAAGTCGAGATGTGCACCGAGCCCGTAACGATTGAGTAACCCGTGTGTGATTGAGTTCGCTGCGTTGACAATCTCGCCCGGAACCTCCCGGATGGGTGTTTTCGTGGGAACGAGTTCCCTCCTGTCGGTTTCGGATCGTGAGTCGTTCGTGGAGCGGTACCAAGCCCGCCCGTCCGTGCCAGGATCAAAGAGCGCGCCTCCGGCGAGGCGTGCGTGGGTCCTCGAGCAGACGGGAGTCGGGCAGCATGACCGATCAGGACAGGTCTGCGGGCGGCTCCGAGTCCGCGGTCGAGCGCACCCTCGGCACGCTGGCCACGCTCAACCCCGCCTACGCGCTGGACCACGAGCCGCAGCCCGCGGTCGCCCCACCGATCACCATCGACGACCTGTACCGCAGCCACCGGATGCAGATGGTCCGGATGGCGATCCTGCTGGTGGACGACATGGCCAGCGCCGAGGACGTGGTGCAGGAAGCCTTCGCCGGGCTCTACCGGAACTGGGGTGGGCTGCGCGACCGCAACGCGGCCATCGGCTACCTGCGCACCGCCGTGGTGAACGGATCCCGGTCGATGCTGCGGCGCCGACGGACCGCCCGTGCGTACGTGCCGCCGGATCCCGGCACCGCCCGGTCGGCGGAGTCGCTGGCTATGCTGTCCGCCGAGCACCAGGCAGTGGTGAACGCCCTCGGCGACCTCGCCCCCCGGCAGCGCGAAGTCCTGGTCTTGCGCTACTACGGCGGGCTGTCCGAAGCCGAGATCGCCGAGGCCACCGGTCTGTCCAAGGGCACCGTGAAGTCGACGGCCAGCCGAGCCGTGGCCAAGCTCGGCGACATCATGCGATCGGCGCACTCGTGAGCGCAGGGCGGGCGGGAGGGCTCGACATCAGTGTGAACCATCGACGCCGGAATGGCGGCGCCCGCGGCGGGGCGACCGAACCCGCGAGGTGCCCCGGACGGGCGGCGCCGTGACCAAGGGTTCGGGTGGGCTGGGCGATCCGGCCGGCGGGAGTTCCGGCCGGGGCTCGCCGCCGGGTCGGGGCGAGGGCGCCGGCCCCGGGTCCGGCTCGGCCGACGACTCCCGGGCCGAGGTGGTCCTCTCGCAGGCGCTGCGAGCGATGGCCGGTGGGCAGGCGGCACCCAGCCCGACCGGCGGGCGCGCGTACCTGCGGCTGTCCACCGGTCAACTCGTCCTGCTCGCGGCGATCGTCGGGCTGCTCGTCGGGGTCGGCGCCGGCCTGCTGTCCCTGCTGTTGTGACGGCAGCCCCGGAGCGAGCCGCAGAACGGCGAGTGAACAGGGCCCGTTGAGCGGGCACTGTTCACTCGGGCCCATTTGCACATCGCCTCCTGTTCAGGTGTCCGGTTTCTGGCCGGGATCGTCCGGAGAACTCCCGACGCGGGACCGGGTCGGCCACCGTCCCTCAGGCCCGATTTGGGCCCGTTTGCGTGCCAGGTTCCGTGAGCTGGGTGCCGCTCCCTAACCTGTACATGCAAGTTGTACAGAATTACCCTGGGTTCGTGTCCGACACCGAACTTGGACCCGTGCTGTCGGTCTCTGCCGCACGCGCCGGGCTTACCCGCATCCTGCGCGCGTTCAGAACGGATGAGTCGGCCGCGGGCCCTGTCGTCATCGGTTCGCATCGCCGTGCCGAAGCCGTGCTCATGCCCTTCGCCCGCTATCGCGAGCTGACCGCAGGTACGCGTGGTGGCAGCCCGCTGCTGCCTGAGCTACGACGACGCCGCGCGCTGATCGAGCGGCTTGCTCGCGCCAACCGCGTGGAGCGGGTGCAGGTCTTCGGGTCGGTCGCCCGCGGAGATGACCACCCGTTGAGCGACCTCGACCTGCTCGTCGATCCCGCCGCGGATGCGACGCTGTTCGATCTCGCGCAGCTCGAGATGGATCTCGAGGCGCTGTTCGGGCGACCGGTCGACGTGGTGTCGATCCGATCACTTGACGCACGGCGCGACGCCGGCATCCTCGCCGAGGCGATCCCCCTGTGACCGAAACCGAACGCATCGACCGCTGGCTCGCCGACCTCCTCGCCACCCTCGATGTCGCTGCGGAACTGGCGGAACGGGGCCGCGATGACTTCGACTCCGACCTCGCCCTTCCGCTCGCTTTTGAGGCGCTGTCCAACCGCGCGGGCGAGTTCGCCAAGCGGCTGATCGCTGCCGAGCCGAGCAGGTTCACCGAGCCCGTGTGGGCGCAGGCGGCGCGCAATCGCGACTTCGTGGTGCACCACTACGACCGCATCGATCGCGACGCGCTCTGGCAGACGGTGACGCAGAGCTTTCCGCAACTGCGCACTGCCGCGGCCCGGCATCGGCCGAATTCGTCGCCTGGCCACCATCCGCCTCTGATGTGATGTCGCCAAATGGGAGCCTCTACTAGTAGAGACCTGCCGGCGAACGAAGGATCGTGGTCGGTGGGCGACGGTCATCCTTCACTGGACGGGTCGACGCGAAGGCCTCCGCGCAGCCTCGCGGCAACCCGAAGGATCGCGGCGACCTCACCGTCCAGATCGTCCCGCAACTGCCGCGGGGTCAGT
>DATDBV010000029.1:0-3366 GCA_036524715.1 Nakamurella sp.
GGGTGCTTCGACCTGGCGATGGACGATGCCGGACTGCCCGACCACCCGGCCTTTCGCGCCGCGATGCACGACTACCTGGTGTGGGCGGTGGACCGCGTCCTCGCGCACGAGGATCCTGACCGCATACCCGACGGGATGGCCGTACCCCGGTGGGACTGGGGTGGCCTGTCGACGGGGTAGGCCGTGGGTCAGGGGCGGCCGGCGTCCGCCCTACAGGCCCCAGGGGTTGCAGCGGGGTTGCAACCGGGCGCTCCGGGCAACTTCCCTGTGCCATCGACTGGACCTGTCCTGAAGGGTCTGACAAGGCACTTTACGTTCCGCACCGGGCAGGTTGCAGCCGCCCGGCGGATACCCCCCTTGCCGATCCACCGCGGCTCGGACCACGATGACCATACGCGCAACGCGGCGCATTGTCTTATTCGTCCGTTACGGACGGGTTTTCGGTGTGGTGCGCGGCAACCCGGCCCGAAGACGTGAGGACGACCGATGACCGACCGCTCGGTAGTACCCGGAGTGGCCCCCCACCGGCCCGTCGATCTGCTCGGCCGGCTGATCGGCCCCGATGCCCATGATCACGAATTGCGCACGCGGGCCCGGACAGCCTTCCTGGATCCGGACGACCGCGCCCGCCGGCTCCGGGCGGCCTACGACAAGGTGCTCTCCGGCGACATGGATTCCTCCGTGTCGGACCGGATTCAGAGTTCCTGGGGTCGCGCCCTGGCCGCCGGCGTCGACCCGGACAGCCAGCGACCACCCCGGCTGCACGAGATCCGGGAGATCCACCGGCTTCGGGCCGAACACCGGTTGGCCCCGTTCGTCCCTGCCCTGGCCGGCCTGCTCGCCGACGACTCGGTCGTCGGTAACCACATCCTGGTCATCGCCTCTGCGGCCGGCGAGTTGCTGTGGCGTGTCGGGTCGCCGGACATCATCCGGCTCGCCGAAAGCCTGGAATTCGTCGAGGGAGCCCGCTGGTCGGAAGATGCGGTCGGCACCAATGCCATCGGCAACGCCGTGGTCGAGGGTCGCGCCAACCAGGTGTTCTCCGCCGAGCATCTGGTCCGTAGTCACCACAATTGGGTGTGCAGCGCCGCTCCGGTGTACGACCCGGAGACCCATGCCCTGCTCGGCGTGCTGGACGTGTCCGGTCCCTACCGCAACGCCAACCCGGACGCGCTGGCCCTGGTCCGGTGCGGCGCCGCCCTGGTGCACGAGATGCTGCGCGGCGCCCGACGGGAGGCCGACGAACGGGCCCGCGACCAGGTGCACCGGCAGCACCGCGCCACCGACGGCATCGCCCTGCTGTCCCCCGGCGGGCGGCCCGTGCTGGGCAGCCTGCCCGCGCTCACCCCCATCGCGATCGAGCAGGCCCACCGCACGGGCCGGCTCACCCTGCCCGACGGCTCCGAACTCCCGGCCCAGCCGCACGGCGAGTATCTGCTTGTCGAATTGCCGTCGACGCCGACCCGGGCCGCCCGGCCGACCCTGGACCTTCGTTTCCTCGGCGCCGGCGAGGCCACCGCCCGGGTCAACAGTCGCGAGGTGGTGCTGTCCCAACGCCGGGCCGAGATCCTGACGCTGCTGGCCATCAACCCCAATGGGCTGACCGCGGATCAGCTGGCCAGCGAGATCTACGGTGACGACGGGGTGCGCACCACCGTGCGAGCCGAGATGCATCGGATCCGCGCGATCCTCGACGGCTGCATCCGGTCCAACCCCTACGCGTTCGAACGGGATCTGGTCGTCACCGCGGACTTCCTGCAGGTCATCCGCCTGGTCCGGGCCGGCAACCTGGCGGCCGCGTTGGACGCCTACTCGGGCCCGCTGCTGCACCGCTCGATCGTGCTGCCGATCGAACTGCTTCGGGACGAGCTGAATGAGGCCGTCCGGCACGCCGTGCTGTCCGCCCCGGGCGTGGTGCACCTGCGCCGCTGGGTGGAGTCGGAGGTCGGCGCGATGGACCCGCAGGCGATTCGCCTGCTGCTGTCCCGGTTGCCCGCGTCCGACCGGGATCGGGCCTACCTGGCCGCCCGGCTGCGCCGGATCGATCGGGAGTTCGGCGTCACCACCGCGCCGGGACGCCCCCGGCCGGTGCCCGCGTCCGCCACGGGCCGCACGACGCCCCCTCGCCACTGACGTCGCCGGGGTTGCCACGGCCGCTGCAACCCCGCTGCCACCCTCGCCGTCCTAGCCTTCCTGCACACCGTGACCGGGAGCACAACACCGGTCTCCCGACCCGGCCCGGCCCCATCGGCCGCTCCTCGTTCGCCCGGTCGAATCCGTCCCAGGAAGGACGCCATGAAGGCAGCGATGTATTACGGGAACAAGGACATCCGGATCGAGGACATCCCCGAACCCAGCGTCCGTCCGGGCACCGTCAAGGTCAAGATCGAATGGTGCGGCATCTGCGGCACCGACCTGCACGAGTACCTGGACGGGCCGATCTTCGCGCCGCCGGCCGGGTCGCCGCATCCGCTCACCGGGGAGACGGTTCCGGTCTGCCTGGGTCACGAGTTCGCCGGCGTGGTCGCCGATGTCGGCGACGGCGTGATCAACGTATCGGTAGGCGAGCGGGTCGTCGTCGAGCCGTACATCACCTGCGGCACCTGCGCCCGGTGCAAGGCCGGCATCTACAACGTGTGCGACACCCTCGGTTTCATCGGCCTGTCCGGGGGCGGCGGCGGGTTCTCCGACTACGTGGTCGCCGACGCCCGGCGGACCTTCTCCATCGGTGACCTGCCCACCGACATCGGCGCCCTGGTCGAGCCGCTGGCCGTTGCCTACCACGCGGTCCGGCTGTCCAAGGCCCGGCCAGGCGACAGTGCCACCGTCTACGGCTCCGGTCCCATCGGCCTGGTCACCGTAGCCGCGCTCAAGGCCCAGGGGATCGAGAACGTGATCGTGGTCGAGCCCGCCGAGGTCCGCAAGGTCAAGGCGACGGCGGCCGGGGCGACCACCGTTCTGGACCCCACCGACACCGACATCGTCAGCGCGATCAAGGATCTCACCGGTCGAGCGGGCACCGACGTGTCCTTCGAATGCGCCGGCTTCGACGGCGCCACCGCGCAGGCGATCAAAGCAACCAAGGGCGGCGGCACCGTCGTCAACGTCGCCATCTGGGGCCACGAGGCCACCGTCGCGATGAACGACCTGGTCTTCAACGAGGTGTCGGTGGTCGGGTCGCTGGCCTACTGCGACGACCACGAACCCACCGTCAAGCTGTTGCAGGACGGCAAGGTGGACGCCGCCCAATTCATCACCGGGAAGATCGCCGTGGACGACATCGTCGACGGCGGCTTCCGCGAGCTCATCGACCACAAGGCCGAGAACGTCAAGATCCTCGTCCACCCCTGACGCGCCCCTCCTTGG
>DATDBV010000030.1:0-2120 GCA_036524715.1 Nakamurella sp.
GCTCGCCGGCACCGCTGATGTCCTGCAGCTTCTCGGCCAGATTCAGCACTGCGGGGTGGGTGAAGAAGTTGCTGACGTGCCCGAGGGTGGCGATCTGCTCGCTGACCGCGGCCACGATCGCCGGGTGGGCATGACCGAGCGTGTTGACGGCGATGCCACCGAGCAGGTCGAGGTACTCGTTCCCGTCGGCGTCGACGACGACAGCGCCCTGCCCACCGACCAGTTCGATCGGCGGGGTGCCGAAGTTGTTCATCAGCGCGTGTTGCCACCGCCGCGCGGCGGATTGGTTACTCATGCCGAGTGCTCTTCCAGGTGGGGGAGGACCATCGTGCCGACGCCCTCGGTGGTGACGATCTCCAGCAGGACCGAGTGCGGGACGCGCCCGTCGATGACGTGCGCGGCGGCCACTCCCCCGCGCACCGCGCGCAGGCAACCCTCCATCTTGGGCACCATGCCGGACTCCAGCGTGGGGAGCAGCTCCTCGAGCGCGTCGGCGCCGATCTTGGACAGCAGCGATGTGCGGTCCGGCCAGTTCGCGTAGACGCCCTCGACGTCGGTCAGCATCACCAGTTTCGCCGCGTCCAGCGCGACGGCCAGGGCGGCGGCGGCGGTGTCGGCGTTGACGTTGTGCACCACTCCGTTCACGTCGGGCGCGACGGTGGACACGACCGGAATGCGGCCGGCGTCCACGAGATCCAGCACGGCGGCCGGGTTGACGTCGACGACGTCACCAACCAGGCCGACGTCGGTGGCCACCCCGTCCACGATGGCGTGCCGGCGGGCGGCGGTGAACAGGCCGGCGTCCTCCCCGGACATGCCGACGGCCAGCGGGCCGTGGGTGTTGATCAGGTTGACCAGCTCCCGGCCAACCTGCCCGACCAGCACCATCCGCACGACGTCCATCGTCTCGGGGGTGGTGACCCGGAAGCCACCCTTGAACTCCCCCTGCAGGCCAAGCCTTTTCAGCATGGCACTGATCTGCGGGCCGCCGCCGTGCACCACGACGGGGCGCAGCCCGACGGTGCGCAGGAAGACCATGTCGGCGGCGAACGCCCTCTTCAGGCCCTCGTCGGTCATCGCGTTGCCGCCGTACTTGACGACGACGATCTGCCCGGAGAACCGCCGCAGCCACGGCAGCGCGTCGGCCAGCACCTCCGCCCGCTGCTGGGCGTGCTCCAGCTGGGACAGCTCCCGCGGCTCGATTTCCGTTGGTGTCGAGGTCATGTGGAGTACGCCGAGTTCTCGTGCACGTACGCGTGCGACAGGTCGTTGGTCAGTATGGTCGCGGTCTCCGTGCCGGCGTGCAGGTCGATGATGACGTGCGCCTCCCGGCCGGTGAGGTCGACCAGGTCACGGTCGTCGCCGACGCCGCCGGCCCGGCAGATCTGCACCCCATTGAGTGCGACGTCGATCTGGTCGGCGTCGAACTCGACGTGCGGCCCGACGGTGCCGACGGCGGCGAGGATGCGGCCCCAATTGGGGTCCTGCCCGAAGAACGCGGTCTTGACCAGGCTGTTGCGGGCGACCGCGCGGCCGACCTCGACGGCGCCGTCCTCGGTCTGCACGCCGCGGACCTCGATCCGGATCGACTTGGTGGAGCCCTCGGCGTCGGCCAGCAGTTGCTCGGCCAGGTCGACGCAGGCGCGGGTGACCGCGGCGGTCAGCTGTTCCTGGGTGGGCTCGGTGCCGGACGCACCGGAGGCCAGCAGCAGCACCGTGTCGTTGGTGGACATTGCGCCGTCGGAGTCCAGCCGGTCGAAGCTGATCCTTGTTGCGGCGCGCAATGCGGTGTCGAGGGTGGCGCCGTCGGCGACCGCGTCGGTGGACAGGACGACGAGCATGGTGGCCATGCCGGGGGCGAGCATGCCGGCGCCCTTGGCCATGCCGCCGACGGTGAACCCCGACCCTTGTACGACAACGGTTTTCGGCACACTGTCGGTGGTCATGATGGCGACGGCGGCATCGTCGCCGCCCTGGTCCGACAGGGCGTGGTGGGCGTCGCCGACGCCGGCCAGCAGCAGATCCATCGGCAGCCGCATCCCGATCAGGCCGGTGGAGGCGACGGCGACCCGGCTCGCGGGCAGGCTCAGGACGGAGCCGACATGCTCGGCGGTGGTGAC
>DATDBV010000031.1:0-8552 GCA_036524715.1 Nakamurella sp.
CATGAGTGGGATGCACCGGATCGTCAACGCGAGCACCAAACC
Source organism: Nakamurella sp. (assembly GCA_036524715.1). Classification (GTDB taxonomy): domain Bacteria; phylum Actinomycetota; class Actinomycetes; order Mycobacteriales; family Nakamurellaceae; genus Nakamurella. Next base: position 43 of record DATDBV010000031.1, read on the forward strand.
CGCCCGGTCCGGATCCACGCCGAACCGGCGGAAGGGGCCCAGCAACCGCTGGCACACGTCGAGCATCTCGGTGACCCGGGTGGTCAGGGTGACCAGCGCTGCCAGGGCCACCGTCAGTAGCAGCGTGCCGCACACCATCACCGCTCGCTCGGGCCCGGCGAAGATCACCTGGAACACCGCGATGAACAGAATGAACCAGCGCATCGGCCACAGCTGATCCCGGACCACCCGCGGCCCGATCCGGGCCAGCGCGAACGCGCCGGCCACCAACAGCGCAGCCACTCCGAGCTGCCACGGGGCGGTCAGCATGACGATGCCGACGACCGCGAGCAGCAGCCCCAGCAGCTTCCACCCAGCCGACAGCCGATGCAGCACGGACGATCCGGGCAGGTAGAGGCCGATCATTGTGCTGTCACCGGCTCGGCCGCCCGGGGCATGGCGTGCATGGAGAGGTGCGCAGGGTGGGTGCGGAACTTCGGTGCGTGTGGGACGAGCGGATGTTCCGCAGGCCGGGTGCGGGATGTGGGTGGGGCCGGGCGCTGGGGTGGGTGCGGAACTTCGGATCGTGTGGGGCGAGCGGATGTTCCGCGAACCGGGGTTCGACGAGGTGTGGGGTGGGGTTGAGCGTGGGTGCGGAACTTCGGCTCGCATGGGGCGAGCAGATGTTCCGCGGGCCGGGTGCGGCGGGCGCGTGGGGAGGTGCGCAGGGGTGGGCTGGGCGCAGGGGTGGGTGCGGAGCTTCGGCTCGCGTGGGGCGAGCGGATGTTCCGCAGTCTGGGCTGAGCGGGGGCCACGGGATGGCGCTTGACGGCGTGTGCGGAACTTCGAGTCGCGTGGGGCGAGCGGACGTTCCGCGGCCCGCGAGTCGTCGGCTGCCTGCTCACGCCAGGAGCCCGGTGTAGGCGGGCAGAGCGTTCGCCGGCGGCCCGTCCGCGACGACCCGCCCGTCGTCGATGACGACCACCCGATCGAAGCCGTCGAGCAGCTGCAGGTGGTGTGTGACGAGCAACAACTGCTCGGGCAGGTTGTTCAGCAGGTCGCTGACCATCCGGGCGTTGCGCAGGTCCAGCAGGGTGGTCGGCTCGTCGGCGACGATCACGGCCGGGCCGGTGACCAGCACCGCGGCCAGCGCGAGCAGCTGCTTCTGCCCGCCGGAGAGCAGGTGGGTCGGATGGTCGGCGTGCCCGGCCAGCCCGAACCGGGTCAGCGTCTGCGCGACCCGCTCCGCGATCTCGGCCTTGTCCAGCCCGGACCGGCGCAGGGAGAAGCCGACGTCCTCGGCCACGGTCGGCATGACGATCTGATTGTCCGGGTCGGTGAACACGAAACCGACCCGCTTGCGGACCTCGCGCCCCTTCGTCGTGGTGTCCAGCCCGTCGACGGTGACCGAGCCGGAGGTCGGCGAAACCAGGCCGTTGATCATCCGGGCGAGCGTGGACTTGCCCGAGCCGTTGGCGCCGACGATGCCGATCCGGTGCTCGGTCAGGGTCAGGTCGATGCCGGACAGCACGGCTCGCTCGCCGAACCGGTGCTGCACGGCAGTGAAACGGATCTCGGCCACGGAACGCTCAGGCCTCCGGGTGGGCCAGCAGCATCGCCAACCCCTGGCCGCCGCCGATCGCGCACGCGGCCAGACCGAGCCCGGACCCGAGGGACACGACGGACCCGGACGGTGCCAGCAGCCGGGACATCAGGCGCAGCAACAGGATCGCTCCTGACGCGCCCCAGGGATGGCCCAGACCGATCGCGCCGCCCTCGCCGCAGACCCGATCCTCGTCCAGCTTCAGCTCGTCGATCGCCGCCAGGACCACCGACGCGAACGCCTCGGTGATCTCCACCGCGTCGATGTCGCCGATCGAGACGCCGGTCCGGTCGACCAGCCGGCGCACCGCGGGCGCGGGTGCCAGCCCGGGCAGATCGGGCCGCCCGGCGGCCACCGCCGATCCCAGGATCCGCAGGTAGGGCAGGTTCGCCTCCCGGGCCGCGCCCTCGGTGGTCACCGCGAGCACGGCCGCGCCGTCGGAGACCCCGCAGGAGTTGCCGGCGGTCGCGGTGCCGTCCGGCCCGAACGAGGGTCGCAGCCGGGCCAGTCGCCGCTCGTCCAGACCCGCGCGGGGCCGCTGATCGGTCGAGAGCTCGGGCAGCGGAACGATCTCCGCGGCGAACCGGCCGGCGGTCGCCGCGGCATGGGACAGCGCGTGGGACCGGGCCGCGTACCGGTCCTGCTCGGCCCGGCCGATGCCGAGCTCGACCGCGAGCGCGTCCGCCGCCTCGCCCATGTCCGGGTCCGGCCGGCCGGCGGGCGCGAACGGGGCCCGGGTGTACCGGACCGGCTCGGCGCCGGGGGCCGGCGGCCAGAACCGCCACGAGGCGGTGCTGGCCGACTCCGCACCGCCGGCCAGGACCAGCTCGGCGTCCCCGGCCCGAACCCGCGACGCGGCCTGCAGCACCGCGTCCAGGCCGGAGCCGCACTGCCGGTCCACCGTCACGCCGGGGACGTCGTCACCGAGGCCGGCGGCCAGCGCCGCGACCCGGGCGATGTTCCCGCCGGGGCCGAGGCAGTTGCCGAGGACGACGTCGTCGATCGGCCGGTCGAGTGGCGCGACGGCTCGAGCCACCGCGGCCAGCACGGGGGCGGTCAACCCGATCACGTCGACCCCGGCCAGGGCGTGACCGCTGGTTCCGATCGCGGTGCGGCGACCGGCCATCAGTACCGGAGCACGCGAATCGGGGGGAACCACGGTCATCACGGTAGCGGCCGCAGGTGCGGCGCCCCCGTCGGCGCGGGCTCGGCCCCGGCCACCGCGGCCGCCACCAGATGCCGGGCGACCTTGCCGCCGGGCGTGCGGGGCAGTCGATCCGCGACCAGCCAGCGGCGGGGCAGCGACGGTCCGCGCAGCAGGTCGCGGGCGGCCGGCCGCACCCGGCTCAGGTCGGCCCCGGGGGCCGGTTCGAGCACCGCGGTGACGAGCTGACCGAGCCGGGGATGCGGCGTCCCGACGACGGCGACGGCGGCGACACCGGGCATGGTCAGCAGGGTTTCCTCGATGTCTTCCACGACGACCGTCGCACCGCCGGTGGTGATCGCCGCGTCCCCTCGTCCCCGGATCCGCAGCCTGCCGGCCACTTCCTCTGCCAGGTCGCCGACGGTCGCGAACCCGGCGCCGTCCCGGCGGAACGGGCCGTCGACGCCTGTCGGGTAGCCGAGCGACAGGTAGGGCGAGCGCACCCACACCACCCCATCCCGAAGCTCCACCTCGGTCCCGGGAAACGGCCGGAGCGGGCCGGGAGCCCGGCGGGCGGCGACGAACGACAGCTCGGCCGCCCCGTAGTACTCGGTCACGGCACACCCCCGAGCGAGAGCACGGTCGGCGATCCGGTCGGGCAGCGCGGCCCCGGCCACCACCACGGTCCGCAACGCGGCACCGTGGGGGAGTTCGTCGAGCAGGCCGGCCAGCCGGGTCGGCACCGCGTGCAGGGCAGTCGCCGCTGCAGGGTCGTCGACCAGCTGCGCGCCGACAGCCAGCGCGTGCACCGCCGCGAACAGGTGCATCGTCGCGTGCAGCGGCCCGGTCAGCAGCACCCGGTCGTCCGGTCCGATGCCCGTCAGCGCCGAGAACGGCGCGAACGACGCGGTCCAGGACACGGCCGTGCGCAATACCGGCCGAGGGTGACCTGAGGTGCCGGAGGTGACCACGACGAGAAAGGTGTCGGCGGGCAGGTCGGCCGGCAGCGCGTCGACCGGCCCGGCCGGGTCGGCGACCAGCACCGGACGACCCGCCCGGGCCGCGGCGAACGCCGCAACGAGCACGTCGAGGATGTCTGAGCCGGCCGCCACCGTCGGGTGCGCGACCGCCGCGTCGACCAGGTCGGCGAACTGCCGGTAGCTGCAGGTCCGGTCGGCCCAGGTGATCGCCGGGGCGTCGTCGGACCGCCCGGGCCGCAGCGCCGGGTCCGTCAGGATGCGACCTTCTCCGGCGGTGCCTGGGGATCGCGGGTGGCGACCCCCGGGATCAGACCGGGGTAGGCCCGGTGCACCTGCTTGACCACAAGGGCCGCGATGACCGCCTTGAGCACATCACCGGGCAGGAAGGGGATCGCCCCGGTGACCGCGGCGCCCCAGCTGGTGCGGACGGCCAGCCAGGTGATGCCGAACACGTAGATGACCAGGGCGCCGCCGATGAGGTTGACCAGAATCCCCTGCCACAGGGGATAGCGGGGGAGGATCTTCGCGGTCAGCCAGCCGACCACCACCACGCCGACCAACCAACCGACCAGGTAGCCGGCGGAGGGTCCGGCCCAGACGCCCAGGCCGCCGCGGCCACCGGCGAGCAGCGGCAGCCCGGCAGACACCAGCACCAAGAAGACCAGCACGGACAGGAAGCCCTTGCGCGCGCCCAGGATTCCGCCCGCGAGCATGACGCCCAGCGTCTGGAGCGTGATCGGGACTCCGGTCGAACCGATGGTGATGCTGCCCGGCAGGCCGAGCGCGGCGATGAGTGCGGCAAAGACGGCGATCTGCGCGAGATCCCGCGCGGTGCTTTTGCGGTTCGCCATGAGTTGAGTCCTTCGGATCTCGGGAGGTGGGTTCAAGTCGCTGACGAGCATAGGGGGAGCGACAAAACGGACACTATCGCGGATCCGGGTCGGCTCGCACGCGTTCCGGTCCGGCTCGGTCGGCCGGGGGATCCCGGGTGGCAGGCCGGGTGAGCCCTGTCGATAGGGTGACCCGCAGTCCCCACTGCCGGCTGCGAACCGGCGCCGCCGGCAACGACAGGAGGCCATTGCCGTGTCCACCAGCCATCACGCGGGTCGCGCCCTGATCGTGTCGATCACCGACCACACCCTGCACGGCGAGGACGACGGGGGCGCCGGCGCACTGGTCACCGAACTGCTGCAGGAGGCGGGGTTCGTCGTCGACGGGTCGGTCACCGTCCCGTCGGACGAGGTCGCCATCCGGACCGCCCTGAACACCGCGGTGATCGGCGGCGTCGACCTCGTGGTCACGGTTGGCGGAACCGGTGTGTCCCCCAGGGACGTCACCCCGGACGTCACCACCGAGGTCATCGACCGTGAGCTGCTGGGCATCGCGCAGGCGCTGCGCTGGTCCGGGATGGCGGCCGGCGTCACCGACGCGGTCATCTCCCGGGGGCTGGTCGGCGTGTCCGGGTCGACGCTGGTGGCGAACATCGCCGGGTCCCGGGCCGCCATCCGCGACGGGATGGCCACCCTGACGCCGCTGGCCGTCCACGTCATCGAGCAGCTCAGCGACCCCGAGGTCTGAACCCCGGCCGGCCGCCCGTCAGCCGTCCTTCTTGTCGCCGAGCACCTTGTCCTTGAGGTCGCCGACCGCTCCGCCGACGAACTGACCTGCGGTGCCGGCCACCGCCTTGGCCTGCTCCACCGCCGGTCCCGCGGCCTGCAGGGCCCTGCCGGCCATGTCACCGGCCACCGACTTGGCCCTGCCAACGGCCGGCGCCGCCTTCTCGAGCACCGGTGCGGCGATCTCGCCGGCCTTCTCCATGACCGGCCCGGCCACCTGACCGGCCTTGATCACCGCGTCACCGGCCAGATCCTTGGTCTTGTCCCAGGCCGGTCCGGCGGTCTGCGCCGCCTTGACGATCGCCTCGCCGGCGACATCCTGGGCCTTCTGGCTCAACCCGTCCGCGGTTTCCCTGCCCTTGTCGATGGCCTTGTCGATCAACCCCACGGTCGCGCTCCTGCCGACAGGCCGGCGACTCGGCCGACCAGGCGGCATCGCGGGCGGTGGAATGCTGGGCAGCATGAACCTACCCGCCGGTGGAACACCGGACCATTCGCCCGACGGCGTCGGATCGGACCGGACCGTGACCGTCGCCGACGCCGCGCGGCGGCACCTGCTGGACGAGATCTTCGGCGACGTCCTGCCCGAGGTCACCACGGACGAGCGAGGCACGGGGCGGGGCGCCGACGACGACCACTGGTACCTGGAGAATCGGCCACCCCACCACGGGTGACGCCGATCAGTTGGCCCCGGGCCGGGCCGTCGCGTCGGCCTTGGCGGCGGGTGCGCCCTCCAGACCCCGCAGCAGGTCGCGGATCTGGATCAGCAGCTCGACCTCGGTCGGGTCGGCCTTGACCGGTACCTTCTTCTTCGCGGCCAGGTCCGAGATCTTCTTCATCGGCGCCACGAACACGAAGTAGACGACCAGCGCGGTGATCAGGAACGTGATGACCGCGTTCAGGATCGCGCTGATGTTGATGTACGACTCGGGCTTGCTCGAGTTGATGTAGAAGCCGATCGAACCGGTCTCGACGCCGCCCAACGCGTTGAGCACCGGCTGGATCAGGTTGGCGGTGATCGCGGCGACCAGCGCGGTGAACGCCGCACCGATGACCACCGCAACGGCCAGGTCGATGACGTTGCCGCGCAGGATGAAGTCCTTGAAACCCTTGATCATGTCCCCTCCTCGGGAGCCGTCACCTCCTCGGACGGCCGGCCGATGGGCATTTACAATCGCCCGGCCCGGCCGGGGCGCCCCGACATCGCGACCCCCGAGATGACGCAGCGACAGTACCTGCTCCATTGCGTCGGTCGGACGACGCACGTCAGATGAACCTCAGGGCCACCGTTCCGGTCAGTGCCGCGGCGACCACCTGATCGGCCCGGTCCGATGGCACCGCGAGCACCACCGATGGGTCCTGGTCACGACGGCCGGCGGCGGCGCCCTCCGAGGCGCCGATCAGTAGCACGACGGCGTCCGGGACCAGCACTTCCGCGGTCCCGTTCTCGGTGACCGACATCACCGCGACATGCATGCCCGGCCGCAGCAGATCGATCACCGTGGCGTCGGCCGGGCGGATCGGTACCGCGACCTGGCCGGGTCCGGGCCGGGGTCCGACCGGCTCGACCAGGCGGACGTCGGTGAGCACCTCGCCCCGACGCGCCGCCCCGGCCAGCGTGCGCCCGGCGGCCGACCCGGCCTCGGTCAGCGCACCGTCGGGTGGTTGGAGCAGCGGCGTCGTCGTCAGGTCCGACGCCTGCAGCACTGCGCCCACCGGAAGATCCCGCGTCAGGACGACCACCGGCTGACCCGGCGCCGGACGCGGCGGCGTCAGCAGCAGCAGGGCCGCGGCGAGCACCAGCGCGACCGCCGCGACCCGCCGAATATTCCGCGGCAGCCGGCCTCCGCGACGTCGATCGATCCAGCGCTGGCGCAGACGGTCGGGCAGGCGCGGTTGCAGGTCCCGTCCCGGGGTTCGGGTGCGCGTGGTCATCGCTGCGACGGTAGGCGGTCGCGTCGTCGGCATGCCGATCTTTCTCGGCCCTGTGGACAACCCCTGTGGACAGCTCCGTAGGGCTCGGTTCCCTCGGCCGGGTCGGGCAGCGTGTGTGCTCGTGCCCTGGGGAAGTTCCGGTCGCATCAGGCGACTCGAAGTTCCCCAGCCTCCGGGGAAGCGCGACGGGGGAGTCCCGTGTCAGGGGAAGCTCGGGTCGCATCAGGCGACTCGAAGTTCCCCAGCTTCGGGGGTCGCCTAGCCCAACTGCAGGCGCAGGATCCGATCGTCACCGTCGCGGACGTCGCCGCGACCGTCGGTGTTGGACGTGGTGACCCACAGACTGCCGTCCGGGGCCGCCGCCACGGTGCGCAGCCGACCGTAGACGCCGGTGAGGTGGGCGATCGGCTCGGCCGTCTGCGCCGCGCCCGTCCCCCCTGCCCGGTCGGTCAGTGGGATCTGCCACAACCGCTGGCCCCGCAGGCCGGCCATCCAGATCGAGCCCTGCCAGACCGCGATACCGCTGGGCGAGGCGTCGTCGGTGGACCATTGCCGCTGCGGGTTGACGAAGTCCGGTTCATCCGATGTCCCCTCGACGTCCGGCCAGCCGTAGTTGGCGCCGGCCTCGATCAGGTTCAGCTCGTCCCAGGTGTTCTGCCCGAACTCGGCCGCCCAGAGGCGGCCACGCTCGTCGAACGCCAGGCCCTGCACGTTGCGGTGACCGCGGTCGTAGCCGGCGCCGCCGGCCAGGGATGGGTCCGTCGGATTGCCGGGCGCAGGCTGGAGGTCCAGGGTCAGGCGCAGGATCTTGCCGCCCGGCCCGGCCGGGTCCTGCGCCGACGACCGGTTGCCCGCGTCGCCGGTCCCGACGTACAGCAGGTCATCCGGACCGAAGGCCAGCCGGCCGCCGTTGTGGATGCCCGCCTTCGGGATGCCGGTGAAACCGACCCGCTGATTGCGCAGCGTCCCGTCCGCCAGCTCCACGGTGGCGATCCGGTTGTCCTGCGGCGCGGTGTAGTAGACGTACAGCAGGTGATCGGTGTCGAAGGCGGGGGAGACGGCGACGCCGAGCAGCCCGCCCTCACCACCGGCCACGACGCCGTCGATCGTGCCGACCTCGGTGACCGTGCCGGCGCTGTCGACCAGGCTGACGGTGGCGGCGTCGCGGCCGGTGACGACGGCCCGGCCGTCGGGCAGGAAGTCCAGCCCCCAGGGTGTGTCCAGGCCGGTCGCGACCGTGCCGACCTGCAGCG
>DATDBV010000032.1:0-3980 GCA_036524715.1 Nakamurella sp.
GGGTGTGACCGCGAGCCCGTCGGCCCAGGTCGGTTCGATGACCGGTGACGTCGAGACTGAACCGTCCGACACCGCACCGTCCGACACCGTCTCGCCGGACTCCGACGCTCCTGCGCCCGGCGCCAGCGGTGTCGCCGGTCCCGGCGACACCGGTCCGGGCGACGCTGCGGCCGGGCCCGACAGCTCGCCAGAGCGACCGAAGCAGTAGCAGCGGGGATCGTCGCGTCCTGCCAAGCACGACCTGCCGGCGTCCGACGCGATGATCAGGGCACCACCACAGCCCTGACGGACGCCTGGGAGTCGTTGACCCACACCACGTTCCGACCGTTCCCCCGACCCGAGACCCGCAGCATCGCGGTGAAGGTGATCAACGACTACGGCGACGAGGTGATGAAAGGTCTACAGCGTGTAGCCCGACCGGGCAACAAGCTCCGCCGGACTGTCGGTGCCCTGTGCCATGCTCGCAGCAGTCGCGATCGTGAGGGGACCGGATGACGAACACCGTGCTCAGTCAGCCGAGCGCGACGACATTCCGGTTGTCCGCGCTGGTCCGCAACGTCCTCGAGGGCGCCATCCGGGTGCCGCACTTCCAGCGCAGTTTCCGCTGGGACGCCCGTGACGTCGGCCTGCTCTTCGACAGCATTCTGCGCGGATACCCGGTCGGCAGCGTGCTGCTCTGGCAATGGGCCGCCCCCGCCGATCCGTCGTTGACGCTCGGCGCCCTCATCCTCGACGTGCCGGCCAGGGCCGACGCCCTGTGGGTGGTGGATGGGCAGCAACGCATCACCTCCCTGGTGAATGCGGTCAACCCCTCGGCGGGCGAGACCGACGCACGGTTCCGGCTGGCCTACGACATGACCACGGACAGGGTCGTGCACGCGAAGGACACCGCCGCCGACCACCTTGTTCCGCTGCCAATCCTGTTCGACCTGCGGTCCCTGTTGCAGTGGACCTCGCAACGCCCCGAGTTGGTCGATCGAATCAATGAACTGCACGATGTGGCCGCCCGGCTGCAGAACTTCGAACTGCCCGCGTCCGTCGTCAAGGACGCCTCGCAGGAGGTGATGCAGGACATCTTCGACCGGATGAATAGCAGCGGCAAGCGCCTGCGCCGCGCCGAGATCTTTTCCGCCATCTATGCCGCCGCGGAGGAACGGGTCGATGAGGCGCTCTCGGTCGCCGCGATCGGTGACCACATCGCCGGCGACACCACCTTCGGGCGCATCGACGACGACACGATCCTGCAGGTCATGCTCTCCCGCCGGGGCAGCGATCCGGCCCGCGACATCCGCCGGGAATTCGACACCGACGCGGCGGGACGATCCGACTTTCCCGGCGAGGGCCGGGACGACGCCCATCGGGCCGGCGCCGAAGCCTTGCGCCGCGCGGTGGCCTTCCTGCAGGACCGCGTCGGCGTCCCGCATGTGTCGTTCCTGCCGTACCGGTTCCTGCTCGTCGTGCTCTCCCGCTTCTTCGCCCACTTCCCGACTCCGCATCCGCGCAACCGGGAGCTCGTCTCGCGCTGGTTCTGGCGGGCGGCTCTGCTCGGCCCCGCTCCGTTCAAGGGCAGCACCACCGGCGCGGTACGCGCGCTCAACGGTCGGATCGTGGCCGGCGAGGAGTCGGTGTCCGCGCAGGGCTTGTTGGATGCCGTCGCCCAGAGCGGCCCCCTGCCCGGCCCCAATTTCGACCGCTTCCGCACCAACGACAGCTCCACCAAGATCATTCTGTGCGCTCTGTGGGCCCAGGGCCCGCGCTCGCTCGACACCGGTGCGCCGCTCACCACGACCGACATCGCGACCGCACTGGAGTCACAAACCACCGCCCGCGATCTCGCGGTCGAGGTCGTCCCGGGCAGTAGCTTGGATCGGAAGTACCGACCGTGGGCCGCGAATCGGCTGATCTCGCTCGATCCGCCGGAAGCGGTGATCGCCGGTCTCGAGCCCGACCCCATGTTCGAGGCGATCCTGGACGACGCAGTGCCACTCAGTGTGATCCGCGATTCCCACCTGGTGTCCAACGAGACGGCCGCCCTCCTGGCGACCGGGCGGAGCGACGACTTCCTGCTCGCCCGCGACAAGGATCTGCGAGCGGCGGTCGAGTCGTTTCTGCGGCGTCGATCCGGTATCGATTTCGAGCCGACGCCCCCGCTCGACGAGTTCGACCTGGACGACGACGAGGCCTGGGCGTGACAGAGGGCGCCATCCGCAGGCACCGACCGGAACGGCGGCACCTGGTCCAGCTGCACGGGGATCGGATCGGCGTGCTCACTTCAGTCGGCCGAGCTTGCGAGGCCGCAATCCGGCACAGCGGGGACGGCCCTGGAACAAGCCCGGTGACGAAGGAAGCGGGCTGTGCAGGGTCGTCCCAATACGGCGACTTCACCACGTTTCACTTCGACGAGGACTACTGGGTCCGGCCGGACCGCGCGGTGCTGGGCCTGGATTTCGAGGACCAGCTCCAGCCGGCCCGGTCGGCCAACCTGCGAGTGCCGCCGTGGTTCTCGAACCTCTTGCCGGAGGGTCGGCTCCGCGACTGGATCGCCGCCGAGCGCGGCGTGTCGTCCGAGCGCGAGATGGAGCTGCTCGCTCAGGTCGGCCACGACCTGCCCGGCGCGGTCACCATCGAGGCGGATGCCGGCCCGCTGGTCGAGTCCGCCGATCGCCCCGATTCCCCGCGGCCGCGCGGAGACAACGACGAGCCCCACCGGCTGCGGTTCTCTCTGGCCGGCGTGGGGCTGAAGTACTCGATGCTGCGCCAGGGTGAACGGCTGACGCTCCCGGCGGCCGGCGGCGGCGACTGGATCGTCAAGCTGCCCGACGCCAACCACGCCGAGGTGCCGCGCAACGAGTTCGCGATGATGTCCTGGGCCAAGCGGATCGGGATCGACGTCCCGGAGATCGGTCTGCGGCATCGGGACGAGTTGCCCGATCTGCCGAGCGTCGCCTGGCCCAACCACGAGGACCTCGCCTACGTGATCGCCCGATTCGATCGCGGGCCGGATCGAGAGCCGATCCATATCGAGGATCTCGCCCAGGTCCGGGGCTTCTACTCCCAGGACAAGTACGTCGGGACCTTCGAAACGGTGGCGGCGTTGATCTACCGGCGCCGCGACCTGCCCGCATTGCAGGAGTTCGTCCGGCGGCTCGCCTTCAACCTGATCATCGGCAACGGCGACGCGCATCTGAAGAACTGGTCGCTCATCTACCGCGATCGCCGCCAGCCGACCCTGTCGCCCGCCTACGACATCGTGTCCACCGCGCCCTACCGGGACGATCGCGACCCCGAGGACCTGGGCCTGAAGTTCGGCGGCACCAAACGGTTCGCTGCGGTCGATCGGTACTCGTTCACGCGCCTGGAGAACAAGCTCGGCCTGCCGGGCGAACTGCTCCCCGTTATGGAGCAGACCATCCTGCGCGTCCAGGCAACCTGGCCGGCCACGGCCGACGACCTCGAGGCCTTGCCGTGGGTGCGCAGGTGGGTCGATCGGAACCTGCCGATGATCAGGAACAGCTGCTTGGTCGGTGACAGCCCCGACCGCTGCCGGATAGTCATCAGCAGCGATGAGTGGACTGGCGACTGTCGGCGGAAGCGTTTCGGATCTGGCGACCCGGACTCCCGAACCCGACATGTCGGACAGGCATGCGGGAAGTTCATCGGCGAAGCCGGGGTCAGACGCCGGTCGGCGGCGGCACGGCCCGCGGCGGCACGGCCCGGCGGTTTCACGCAGAGCGGCGTCCGCGGCCAGCGGCTGTCACTCCCGGCGGCGGCTCGCCCCCCACCCCAGCGCGGCCCCGACCCCGAGCAGCGCCGCCGATTTCACCTTCGACGGCTCCTTACGGACGATGAACGATGCCTCGGGCACCTCGGGCAGGGGCTCGTCGTCGTCATCGTCCGCGCCCTCGTCCGCCGTGGCCACCCAGGCCGCCACGAACAGCACCAGCTGCGCGACCAGGTTGAAGAAGAACAGCAGGCCGATG
>DATDBV010000033.1:0-5604 GCA_036524715.1 Nakamurella sp.
CGCGGCCATCAAGGTGGACGCGCCCGCCATGGGACTGCGGATCGTGGACCGGGCCATCCAGGTGTGGGGCGCCGCCGGCGTCACCGACGACGTGCCGCTGGCCATGTTCTGGACCCACCTGCGGGCCCTGCGGATCGCCGATGGGCCGGACGAGGTGCACCGGCGGACGATCGCCCGGCAGGAACTGCGCAAGTACTCGGAGCGGACATGAATCTCGACCTGACCGGCCGGACGGCGATCGTCACCGGCGCATCCCGCGGCATCGGCCTGGCCGCGGCGCAGGCGATGGCCACGGCCGGCGCGAACGTGGTGCTCACCGCCCGGAAGCAGGACTCCGCCGACGCCGGGGCCGCCCAGGTCGCCGGGAACGTCGTCGGGAGCGCGGTCGGGTTCGGCGCGCACGCGGCCGACCCGGACGCCGCGACCCGATGCGTCGAGTTCACCATCGAGCGGTTCGGATCGCTGGACATACTGGTCAACAACGCCGGCACCAACACCGCCTACGGGCCGGTCCTCGACCAGCAGTACGAGCCGTTCCGCAAGACGGTGGATCTGAATCTGTGGGCGCCGATCATGTGGACCTCGCTGGCGGTCCGCGCCTGGATGGGTGAGCACGGTGGGTCGATCGTCAACATCGCCTCCATCGGCGCGCTCAGCACCGAGCCCGGCCTGGGCGTCTACAACGCCACCAAGGCCGCGCTACTGCAGATCACCCGGCAGGCCGCGGTCGAACTGGCACCCCGGGTGCGGGTGAACGCGATCGCCCCGGGGGTGGTCCGGACCAAGCTGTCCGAGCTGCTCTGGCTGGGCAAGGAGGACGAGGTGAACGCCGCCACACCGCTCGGCCGGATCGGCGAACCGGACGACATCGGCTCGGCCGTCGCCTTTCTCGCCTCCGACGCGGCATCCTGGATCACCGGGCACACCCTGGTCGTCGACGGCGGGGCGCTGCTGTGAGCGGGAGGGCGGGAGGGCTTGAAATCAGAGCGAACCGTGACGACAGGCGTCGGCGCCGCGGCCGGGTGGCCGAGCCGGCGAGGCAACCCGGAAAGGCGCGGACGTGAACATGGCGCTGGGGGTGCTCGACGTCGAGGACGACGCGCTCACCGGCTGGATCGGGTCGCTGGATCCGTCTGCGGTGCCGCCACTGACGATCGCCCGGGTGGGGCTGGGTCAGTCGAACCTGACCTACCGGGTGACCGACGCGGCCGGCCACGCCTGGGTAGTGCGCCGCCCGCCGGCCGGTCAGCTGCTGCGGTCTGCCCACGACGTCGTCCGGGAGGCCCGCATCCTGGCCGCGCTCGGTCCGGCAGACGTCCCGACGCCGCAGATCCTCGGGATCGCCGCGGCCGGCGAGGTGGCCGGGGTCCCACTGGTGCTGATGGAGTTCGTCGACGGCCTGGTCGTCGAGAGCCTGGCGGCGGCGAGCGTGCTGGCCCACCCGGTGCGGCGGACGGCCGGGTTGGGTCTGCCGGACACCCTCGCCCTGGTGCACGCCGTCGACCTGGACTCGACGGGCCTGTCGGACCTGGCCAGCCACGCTCCGTACGCCGCCCGTCAGCTCAAGCGCTGGTCCGGCCAGTGGGACGCGTCCCGCACGCGGGAGCTGCCCGAGCTGGATCGGCTGACCCAGCGGTTGGGCCGGGCGATCCCGGAGCAGCGCGAAGTGGTCCTGGTGCACGGTGATCTGCACCTGCGCAATGTGGTGATCGCTCCCGGGACCGGGGAAGTGGCGGCGGCGCTGGACTGGGAGCTGTCCACCCTGGGCGACCCACTGGCCGACCTGGGCACCACCCTGGCCTACTGGCCCGAGCCCGGCGAGGTCGCGTTCGTCGGGTTCGAGAGTTCCACGCTGCCTGGCTTTCCCCGGCGGGCCGAACTGGTCGCCCGCTACGTCGACGCCACCGGCCGGGACGTGCAGGCCGCGGCGATCGGGTTCTGGCACGCGCTGGGCCTGTGGAAGCTGGCGATCATCGCGGAGGGTGTGATGCGGCGAGCCCGCGACGACGTCCGCAACCGGGCAGCCTCCGGGATCCCCGACGAGGAGACGATCGACGACATCGTTGCCCAGGCCCATCAGGTGGCGGCCACCGCCGGCATCTGATTTCGGCTACCGGATGGTGGGTTCGACCCGCGCCCATTCCGTCGCCCAGGCCTGCCACCGGCGCCGATCCAGGCGCCGGCGGACCATCCACCACACCGCTGTCAGCAGCAGCCCGAGCAGGATCCACCCGCCCACGACGGTCAGCACCGCCTGGATCGCCGCGTCGGTCGTGGTGAAGGGCGCGGCCACCTTTTGGTCGGCGGGATCCAGCCAGATGACCACCCTGTCCCCCGCGCGAGAACTCGGCAACGCGTCGATCCGCCCGTTGACGGCCACCGCGTCCCGACCGGTCCAGGTCGCCTCGGCGCTGACCCCGGTGACCACCGAGCCGGCGGAGACGATGTCGTAGGTGGCGTCCTCGGTGAGCACCGCGTCCACCGCCTTCACCGACGCCGCCTCCGCGGTCGCGCGGGCCGCCAGGTCCGACCACAGAACCGACCCGATGACGGCCAGGATCGGCAGCGCCAACGCCAGGACGGCGAACATCGACCAGGTGAGGGCGGCCTCGGCGCGATCGAATCCGCGGGCCAGGGGACTGCGCCAGGCCCGCACGGCAAGGGGTCGGCGCCGGGTGTCGGCGGCGGGTGGGTTCATTCCGGGCTCCGGGTGCGGGGAACAACTCGGTTACTGTCCAGTCTGCGCGATTCCATCGTCACGCCGCATCGGGCGGGTCGACAGGGGCCAAGGGCCTGTCCCTGGCGTCGACGGCGTCGTTCGGTTGCCTCGGTGCAGACGGGGACTTCGGTGGCGGCCCCGCGCCCGGTTGTTCCGCCGGCGGGCCAAACCGGTCCCCCCGCACGGCCCGTCCCATGATTGCGGAACTTCGGGGGCGCAGCACGCGACCGGATCTTCCGCATCCCGTGTCCAAGCAGCCCTATCACGACGTCCGGGCGCAACTTGCGGAAGCTTCGAGGCGCACCACGCGACCCGATGTTCCGCAACCCGCGTCCAAGCAGCCCTATCACAACGTCCGAAAGCAACCTGCGGAACTTCGAGGCGCACCACGCGACCCGATGTTCCGCAACCCGCGTCCAAGCAGCCGAAACGCAGCGTCCGAAAGCAACCTGCGGAACTTCGAGGCGCACCACGCGACCCGATGTTCCGCAACCCGCGTCCAAGCAGCCGAAACGCAGCGTCCGAGAACAACTTGCGGAACTTCGAGGCGCACCACGCGACCCGATGTTCCGCAGCCCGGCCCACCCGGCCCCGAACCGCCACCTCGCCCGCTTGGGGAGCTTCAGTCGCGCGGGCGCGTCAGCGGCCCGGGTCGACCGACAGCCGACCCGTGCGCAGATCGAGCTGGTATAGAACAGCCGACCGTCGGACGGATGGGCGTCGAGCACAATCGGCCCCAGGAGGCCGGCGTCACTCGGTGGCAGTCGGACGTCCGCAGGGCCGGCAGGCGGCCGACGTGGACGGTCAGCATGGAATTGTGCATGCGTCGAGCAGGCCAGAGACGCCGGATGTCCGGCCCATATCGGGATGGCCGGTCGGCGACCGGGGGGTGACGGCTCGCCCAACACCGACCGGGCGGTCACTTCCGTTTGAGGGCGGCCAGCCGGCTTTCGACCCGACCGGCGACCTCCAGCAGGTACTTGTCGCGGACCTCTCGCTGGGCCTTGGACGTCTTCGTGCCGTGGCGCTTGTGGGCATCGGCGAGCCGGTCCGCGACCTTCATCCGCTTGCCCCGGGCACTGACGGTCAGGTTGGCGTAGGTCAGCGCGTCGGTGATGTCGCTGTCGCCGAAGTCGAAGTAATCCAGCGCCGACCGGACGCCCTTCTTGACCGGCACCAACCGGGCCCCGGTGTGGTGGGCGACCAGGTCGACGATGTCGTCGTCCCAGTCGTGCTCCTGCAGGTACAGGGCGCCGTCCAGCGGCGGGAACCCGGTCTCCCGCAGGTCCGGTGCGTACCCGATGTCGTGCAGCCAGGCAGCGACGATCAGGGCCGTCCGGCGCGGTTTGCGTACGGTCCCGGCCAGTTCGGAGGCGCGACCGGCCACCCCCTGGGTGTGCAGCCAGCGGCCGGAACGCGACTTGCGCAGCAGCTTTCGGGCCAGGTCCCGAGCATCACGGATCAGCACGTCGTCATCACTCTTGTTCATCGACATGCGCTCGCCGGAAGGCCGGCCCCACCGGCGCATGACGTCATCCGACCATCATGTCCCGAGCCCGCCGGCCGACCGTCGCTGGGATGCTGTCGACGTCTGGATCTGGGCCAGCGGGACGAACCCGGCAGGCAGCACTGCGCAGGGGCGCATCGCTGTCCGCCGGTCGAACCGGGCCTCAGACCGCGAAGGCGTGACCGATCGCGATGACGCCGGCCGGGTCGTAGCGGCGGATGGTGTGCCGCAGCTTCGCCCGGGTCCACCGGTCGTAGGCGTTCGGCAGCTCGGTGGCGTCGGTGGTGAAGTTCGGCAGCCGGACCGTGCCGAACCAGGGGGCCATCGCATCCACCACCTGCTGCCCGTGCTCGACCGCGCCGGGACTCATCGGGATGCCAACGACCAGCAGCGAATAGGCGGCATCACGGGCACAGAACGCGCTCTCGTGCTTGCCCGGCCGGGCGGTGGCACCGCCCATCTGGCGGACCTCGACCAGCACCTGCGGCGATCCGGATCCAAGGCCGGCCATCCGCAGCAGCTCGTCGGCGGCCTCGGCCGGGAAGTCGTTCAACACCATCGCCGACTCGTGCGCCGGCAGCGGGTCGACCGGGTCGGTGTGCACGGAATCAATCGCGCTGTACGGCTTCTCGGCGACGTCGTCGAGCAGGACCGGTGCGGCCGACCGCATCGCCGCGAAGTGCCGTTCGCCCTCGGCCGGATCGCCGGTCCACAGGTACCTGACCGACAGGGTCAGCCTGCCCGCCAGCATCGGCGGCACCCCCGGCATCTCCGGCAGCTGGAACAGCCCGAATGAGGTGGTGGCCGCCTCGGGCAGATCGGCGATCCACGCCCGCCACGCTTCGATCACCGCGGCGGCGTGCTCACCCTCGAACCACAGTGACCCGCCGTAGAACCTGGGCTGGCGCACCAGGTCGAACTCCATGGCGGTGACGATGCCCAGTGCGCCCTTGCCGCCGCGCAGCGCGAAGAACAGATCCTGGTGCTCGGTCGGCGTCGCCCGGCGCAGCTCGCCGTCACCGGTCACGACCTCGATCGCCCGGACCCGGTCGCTGGCCAGCCCGTAGGTGCGGGCCATCGGGCCCAGGCCCCCACCCGTGGTGTACCCGACAACGCCCACATCGGTGACGGAGCCGGACAGCGGCGCCAGTCCGTACGGTGCCGCCTCCTGCACCACCCGCAGCCACTTGACGCCGGCCCCCACCCGGGCCCAGCCATCGGGGTGAACCACGCATTCGTCCAGACCCTTGGTGTTCACCAGGATCTCGCCGACGAACGCCGAGATGGCGCCGTGGCCGGTGGCCTGCGGGGTGACTTCCAGGCCGTGCTCGCCGGCGAACCGGACCGCCTCGACGACGTCCTGCGCGGTCTGCGCGGC
>DATDBV010000034.1:0-7967 GCA_036524715.1 Nakamurella sp.
GGCCACGTGGTCAGCGTGACCCGGGACGACCTCGTCGGCGAGTACGTCGGCCACACCGCGCCCAAGACAAAGGATGTCATCAAGCGGGCGATGGGCGGGGTGCTGTTCATCGACGAGGCCTACTACCTGTACAAGGTCGAGAACGAACGGGACTACGGGGCCGAGTCGATCGAGATCCTGCTGCAGATCATGGAGACCCACCGCGACGACCTGGTGGTCATCCTGGCCGGCTACGCCGACAGGATGGACACGTTCTTCGCAGCGAACCCGGGCATGCAGAGCCGGATCGCCCACCACATCACGTTTCCCGATTTCACGGTCGGGGAGCTCGAGCAGATCGCGGTGGCGATGACCGAGGACCTGGACTACCGCCTGTCCACCGGGGCGCGCGATGCCCTGCGCCGCTACCTCGAGAAGCGGGTCGGGCAGCCCTGGTTTGCCAACGCCCGTAGCGTGCGCAACGCGGTGGAGCGGGCCCGGCTCCGGCAGGCGCGTAGGCTGCTCGGCCAGGCGGACGGCAGGGTCGATCTGGCCGCGCTGACCACGATCGAGGCGCCGGACCTGCTCGCCAGCCGGGTGTTCCGCGACGCGCCCGACGGGACGACGGTGCGTTCGGCCTGACGGGACGGTCGGGGTTGACAGTCGGGTGATGAGTCGGGGTGACGGTCGGGTGACACGGTGACCACCAACGCCAGGCTGCGCGCGCTGGTCGAGCTGGCCGACGCCGGCTCGGTGCGCGGCGCGGCGGACCGGCTGGTGGTCACCGAGTCGTCCGTGTCCTCGGCGGTCACCGCGCTGAGCGCCGAGGTGGGCATCCCGCTGGTCGCCCGGCACGGTCGGGGCGTGCGGCTCACCCCCGCCGGGGAGCGCTATGCCGAGTACGCGCGACGGATCCTCGGCCTGCACGCCGAGGCCGTGCTCGCCGCCCGGGCGGAGGCCGATCCCGAGCACGGCGCGGTCCGGCTGGCCGCGGTCACCACCGCCGGGGAGTTCCTGATCCCCGGCCTGCTCGCCTCGTTCCGATCGCGGCACCCAGGCGTGGTGCTGCAACTGGAGGTGGTCCCGCGGGGGCTGATCTGGCCGATGCTGGCCCGCCACGAGGTCGACCTGGTGGTCGCCGGCCGGCCGCCGGACGATCTGACCGCCGCGCGCGTCCGGGCGGTCAGCCCAAACACGCTGGTCGTGGTCGGCCCGCCGGACCAGCGCGCCGGCTTCGACCCGGCGCGGGTGATGTGGCTGCTCCGGGAGCCCGCGTCCGGCATGCGGGCGACCTGCGCCGCGCTGTTCGAGCGGCTGGACATCGCACCGCCGCAGATGACGCTCGGGTCGAACGGCGCGGTGATCGCCGCCGCCCGGGCCGGGCTCGGTGTCACGCTGGTGTCCCGGCAGGCCGTGGTGCGCGAGCTGGACTCCGGCGCGCTGATCGAACTGCCGGTTTCCGGGGTTCCGCTCGACCGGCCGTGGCACGTGGTCAGCCAGCCGGAACCCACGCCGTCCACCCGGCTGCTGATCGGACACCTGCTGGCCGTGCCGGAGCTGGGCTGGCGCGAGCCCTGAGACCCCCCGGCCGGTCCCCCGGGAGGGGGATGGCCGGGGTCGACGTCGCAGGCATTCTCGGACCCGGCGGGTGCCGACCCACCCGCGATCCGCCGTCCGGTTCGCCGTCGTCACGCAAGATCATTCACGCAGGACATTCTCGCAGGGTCATTCACGCAGGGTCATTCACGCACGGTCGTGCACGCAAGCGGAGTGATAGGAAGCCCATGCTCGCCGACCACACGACGCTCGGCCAGTTCCTGATCGAGGAGCGGCGCCGCCATCCCGGGGCGGGAGGCGACCTGAACTCGCTGATCCTGGACGTGGCGTTGGCCTGCAAGATGGTCGCCAACCGGGTCGCGCTGGGCGCCCTGCGCCACACGCTCGGCCGGACCAACTTCCACGGCGAGGTCCAACACAAGCTCGACGTGATCGCCAGCAACGACTTCCTGCGGGCGACCGAGCGGAACGGCCGGGCCGCGGGAATGATCTCCGCGGAACTCGACGAGCCCTACGTGCTGCCCACGGACTACCCCAGGGGGAAGTACCTGCTGCTTTTCGACCCGCTCGACGGATCGTCCAACATCGACGTCAACGTGTCCGTCGGCAGCATCTTCTCCATCCTGCGGGCCCCCGAACCCGGCGTCGACGCGGCGGCGCCGGACTTCCTGCAGCCGGGGACGGCGCAGATCTGTGCCGGGTACGCGCTGTACGGACCCGCGACGACACTCGTCCTGACGGTGGGGCGGGGCGTGCACGAGTTCACCCTCGACCCGGCGCTCGGCGAGTTCATCCTCACCCGGGAGGCGATCCGGGTGCCGCGGCACGCCGGCGAGTACGCGATCAATTCCTCGAACCGGCGGTTCTGGGAGCCCGCCGTGCGCCGCTACGTCGATGAGTGCCTGGCCGGCCGATCCGGGCCTCGGCAAAAGGACTTCAACGTGCGTTGGATCGCCTCGCTCGTCGCCGAGACGCACCGGATCCTCACCAGGGGCGGCGTGTTCCTCCATCCCCGGGACTCCAGGGATGCGGCCGGACCGGGACGGCTGCGGCTGCTCTACGAGGCCAACCCCGTCGCGTTCCTCATCGAGCAGGCCGGGGGCGCGGCGAGTACCGGACGCCAGCGGATCCTGGACGTCGTCCCCTCCGGTCTGCACCAGCGTGTCCCGCTGATCTTCGGTTCGGCGGAAGAGGTTTCGCTGATCGACGGATATCACCGGGAGCACAATGACCGCCCGTGCGACTCGCCCCTCTACGGCGAGCGGGGATTGTTCCGGACGATGGTCGGTTGACGGCGCGACGATCCAGCACGTTCTCGACGTTTCCCGAAGGGAGACAGCACATGTCACGCAAGCACCCGATCGTCTCGGTGACCGGTTCGTCCGGCGCGGGCACCACGTCGGTGATGCGCACCTTCGAGCAGATCTTCCGGCGGGAGGGGGTGGATCCCGCATTCATCGAGGGTGACAGCTTCCACCGCTACGACCGCGTCGCGATGAAGGCGGCGATAGCGCAGGCCCAGGCCTGCGGCGACCACGGGTTCAGCCACTTCGGCGCCGAGGCCAACCTCTTCGATCAGCTCGAGGACCTGTTCCGAACTTACGGTGAGACCGGCGGCGGGAAGGTTCGCAAGTACCTGCACAACGAGGCGGAGGCCGCCCCCTACGCGCAGCAGCCGGGCACGTTCACCCCCTGGGAGAGCCTGCCGCCCGACACGGACCTGCTGTTCTACGAGGGACTGCACGGCGCCGTCGTCACCGATACGGTCGACGTCGCCCGGCACGCGGACCTGCGGATCGGCGTCGTCCCGGTGATCAACCTCGAGTGGATCCAGAAGCTGCACCGGGACAAGGTGACTCGCGGCTACTCGGCCGAGGCGGTGACCGAGACGATCCTGCGCCGGATGCCGGACTACGTGAACTACATGTGCCCGCAATACGCCCGCACAGACGTGAACTTCCAGCGGGTGCCGGTGGTCGACACCTCCAACCCGTTCATCGCCCGGACCATCCCGACCGCCGCCGAATCGATGCTGATCATCCGGTTCCGCGATCCGCACGGGATCGACTTCCCCTACCTGCTGACGATGCTGCACGACTCCTTCATGTCGCGGGCGAACACGATCGTGTGCCCGGGCGGGAAGATGGACCTGGCCATGCAGCTGATCTTCACGCCGATGATCATGCGGCTGATGGAGCGCCGCCGCGCCGAGCTCAGGGTCTGACCGCCGCATCGAAACCCGGCTCACCGCCGTCCGGCGATCAGGGGACACCCATCGTTGGGGTGTCGCCCAGCGTGGTGGATGGGTCGGTGGGCGCGGTGGTCGGTGCCGGGTCGGTGGGTCCGGTCGTCTCATCGGTGAGGATGGATGTCGGGGTGGTGTCCTCGCCGCTTGTCGGCGTGGGGCTCATCGTCGGGGTTGGGCCGCTCGTTGTCGCTTCGGAGGTCGGATTGTTCGCGGGTGGTGCGGCGGTGACGGTGATCGTGGTGGCCGGCGCGGGAAGCGGGGCATTCGACAGGATCAGGAGCCGGACCTGGGTCGGCGCGATCGACGGCGTGGGATTCGTCGGCGGACCGCCTTGCGGTTCCTCGGAGCCATCGCTCGGGGACAGGTCGGTGCTGGCTGCGGTGGCCGGGGTGGATGTGGTGGTCGGCGCCGCCGGTCGGACGGCGGAGTGCGTGGGTGAGGAGGGTTGCCGGTTCTGGTGACCGGTCTCACCGCCGGTGGGGTCGGACCACAAGATGACCGCGGCCGCTACGACGACGGTCAACACAGCAGCGGAGCAGGACAGCGCCCAAGAGACTCGTCCGGGGAGCGGTCGGCCGGTTCGCGCGGAGCGGGCGGGGCCGGGTGGTGGAATCGGGAGTGCGGCTGAGATGACGGTGGTGGCGGTGCGAGCCGGGTGGTCGGCCGGCAGGAGGGTGGTGAGGGCGGCGGCCACCGCGGATGCCCCGGGCCGCTGATCGGGATCGGGGTCGGTCATCCTCTGCAGCAGGATGACCCAGGCGGGTGGCAGGGATTCGGGCAGGGCCGGGTTGCGGGCCAGTCGGGCCATCGCGCTCTCCACCGCGGAACCCGGGAACGCCGGAGATCCGGTGAGGCATTCCAGCAGGACGAGGCCGAGGGAGTAGATGTCGGTCGCCGGCCCCGGCTGCGTTCCGCGGGCCTGTTCCGGACTGAGGTACCTGGGGGTGCCCATCACTTCGGCGGTGGTGGTCAGGCGGGCGGAGTCGATCAGGCGGGCGATGCCGAAATCGGCGAGCTTTGCGATCCCGGTGCTGCCCAGCAGGATGTTGGCCGGTTTGACGTCCCGGTGGATCATGGCGGACCGATGCACCGCGGCGAGCGCCGTGGCGAGTTGTCGGCCGATATCCGCGGTGGTCGAGGCAGTGAGCACGCCGCCGGACAGCCGGTGTTCCAGGCTGGTGCCGTCGATCAGTTCCATCACCAGATACGACGGCTCCTGCGGCCCGGTGAGGTCGGTGGCGATGTGTGCGTCCAGCAGCGTGACCAGGCCGGGGTGGTTGAGTCGGACGAGGAAGTCGACCTCGGCCCGTCTCCGGCGCATGGTCCGGGAATCGGTCGCCACTGGGTGGAAGATCTTCACCGCGACCGGCCGCTGCAGCCGGGTGTCGACGCCCCGGTACACGGCGGCGCTGCCACCCCGCCCGATCATTTCGGCGATCCGATAGCGCTCACCCATCAGTTCGCCCGTCCAGGGCCCGGCCGACGGTCCGCCGGTGATCGCCGGCCCTGCCCGGTCCGTCAAGGCCCGGGTAGGGCTCGAGCGCAGGGGTAGGACGGCGGTCACCACATCGGGGTCGACTGCGGGACACGGTTCCCCGGTCGCACCTGACCCGGACGTTGCGGGACGGGTTCCTGTCGAGATATCCACAATGACCACCCCTGACGCCGTACGAACCGGTTCACCACTGATGGGCGATGTCGATCACCAGGCGGGATCCGGCGTCCGGGCCGGGCAGGGCGAACACCCGAAACGGCAATCGCGCCCGAACGCCGACACCGATCGTGGTGTATCCCTCGAAGCTGCCGCCCCAGGCCACCTGCGGCAGGGTCTGCCAGCCGGGGACGATCACCAGCTCGTTCGGATCAGCCGGGGCGTAGGTGGCGGCACCGGTTGCCAAGTCGTACGTCGACGTCTGGATGACCACGTCGAGGTAGGCCTCGCCGCGCAACGCGAGAGTGTCTCCCTTGGCTTGGTCGGGCACCGCCGGCACGTACCGGACACTGTAGGTGGCTCCGGGACCGGTGGAGTCGATGACGAGCCGCCTCTTGATCCACATTCCGATCCTCCTCGCGATGGCGCGGCAGCGGAATTCCTGTCCGGCTGCATGACGAAAAGAACAGGCGACGCCGAAAGCTGTTGCACCCCAAGCCGGAAGGGCGGATGCGAGGTGTCGCGCGGGACACGCTCGGGCGTCTGATACCGCCCGCCGGTGAGGTTGCCGAAGACTGATGCGAGATCGATCCACCGGCAAAGACGCGCAACGCTATGTGAGGTTCATCCCATTTCCAACCATTATCGCAACCGATCGAACGCATCGAGAATGGGCGCCGAGCCCCCGCCTCCCGCATGGTTTGGCGTCTCGGAGAGCCGCATTGACCGGGTCGGGCCGAACGGCGACCGGGGCCCGCCGTGGCCTCGGCGGCCGGCGCGGCCGTCATCGCGCGAAGGGTGCCGAACTCGCAACGATGATCTTGATGGAGCGAGCGCCGCGATCAGAAGTCAGAGGGCAGGCGAAGGACCGTACCGGGATTGATCAGGTTGGGGTTGTCGCCGATGACGTGCCGGTTGGCCTCGAAGATCGGCTTGAACCCGGTCCCGATGTACAGCGGTGCCTGCGAAGCGGCGATGCTCGACAGGGTGTCGCCTGGCTGCACGGTGTACAGGAAGTAGCTGCGGAAGCCCGGGACGATGGCCGTCCCGAAGAAGACCGGCGCCGACACCATCCCGGGCTCGTCCTCGGCGCCGGTGCTCGGGCCGACCTGCACCACTCCTCTGGTCGTCGGCACCGGGTTCGGCAGGGTCAATGTCGTCTGCCATGCCGACGTGAGATTCGTGGTGGTCAAAGACGATTCGAGCAGGACATTGCCGTTGGCGTCGAGCAGGCGCAATCTGATGGTTGCCTCGAAGCCACCGCCGGAGCCGGCCACCAGCACGGGGTTGCCGACAAGATCGTTCGGTTGTGGCTGGTCGAGCCGAAACGCGTGGAGCTGGATCTGGGCCATGCGGGTCGCCCCCAATTCATCGGATGCCGACGCACCATTCTCTCGCAGACGGCGCCGACTGTCACATGTTGTGACGCCTCTCGGTCCCCTCGTGGCCCCGAGATGTGGGGTCGACGACCTCCGCCTCGAGGATCGGAACCGTCGCCACGACGGTGGTGCCGGCGCCCAGCCGGGAGGTCACCCGGAGCCTGCCGCCGACCAGCTCGGCGCGTTCGGTCGTGGACTGCAGCCCGTAGCCGGAGAAGTCGTCGCCGGGCTCACCCGGACTCGGTGGGACCGGAAAGCCGACTCCGTCGTCGGTCACCTCCAGCCTGGCACTTCCGGTCTTCACCTCGAAGCGGATCCAGGCCGTGGTGGCCTTGGCATGCTTCGTGATGTTCTGCAGGCATTCCTGGGCGATCCGGTAGAGCGCGATCTCCACGTGTTCGGGCAACCGTTCGTCGGCGAGGTCCAGCGTCGTTCGCAGTGGCGGCACCGTGCGGGCCAGGCTGGCCAATCCGCCGGCCAGGCCCAGGTCGTCGAGCACCGGGGGGCGGAGCCCGCCGATGGCCGCCCGGGCCTCGTCCAGGGTCAGGTCGACCAGCTCGCGGGCCAACTTCAGCTGTTCGGCCGCCTCGCTGGGGGACTCGCGCAGCGTGTGGCCGAGCGCGTCCAGGTGGTAGGAAAGGCTGACCAGTCGCTGCGAGATGCCGTCGTGGATGTCCCCGGCCAGCCGGCCTCGCTCGGTCTCCTGGGCGGTGATGATCTGCTCGGTGAAGCGTTCGTGCGCGCGCTCCCGACCGGCGAGTTGGCGATGCATCCGAGCCTGATGCAGCGCCCCGGCGACCAGTTGCCCGATGACCAGCAGCAGCCGCAGGTCCCGATCGGTGAACTCGCGGCGGGCCACCGTGTGCACGTTCAGCACGCCGACCAGACCGGCCGGCTCGGAGGCCATCGGCACCGAGGCCATGGAGGTGAACTCGGTGCCGCGCAGCGCCGGAATGGGCAGATAGCGCGGATCGGACTCCTTGTGCTCGACGATCACCGCCGGCTCGTGATGACTGGCCACCCAGCCCGTCACTCCGGACCCGAGGGGCAGCCGGATCCGACCCACCTGCCGGTCGAACGGTGGGGTGGCGCCGGCCAGCGTCAGGGCCTGCTCGGTGTCGTCGAGCACGTGCACGAAGCACACGTCGGTCGC
>DATDBV010000035.1:0-3000 GCA_036524715.1 Nakamurella sp.
CCGGTCATGTCCCGGCGGTGCGCGAAGGTCATCACCTGCGCCCGTGGCGCCCACCCGCGGGCGTTCGCCAGCACCAGGTAGCGGCCCGGGCCGGGCAGCGCGATCGAGTAGGCGCCGTCGTGGTCGGCGCGGCTCCAGTCCACTGGGTCGCCATCGGTGGTCACAACCGTCAGCACTGCGGGATATGGCGCGCCACCGCCGACCGTGCGGATCTTGCCGTGCAACACCACGTCCTTGCTGTCGCCGGCGCTGACCCCGGCATCCACCCGCACCCGCACCGGCGCCGGCTCGCCGGCCGTCACCGGGGCGCCGAAGGCCGCTCGGCGCGGGATGAACCAGGCCACCGCGCAGCCGATCAGTGCGGCCGCCGCCGCAATCCAGAACACGTCCTCGAACGCCTGGAACGACGGCGCGGTGATCGTGCCGACCGTGATCGTCACGGTGCCGAGGATGGCGGCGACGGCCGCACTGGAGGTGGAGGTGCCGATGGCCCGCAGCAGGGTGTTGAGCCCGTTCGCACTGGCCGTCTCGGTGATCGGTACCGACGCCATGATCAGCGTCGGCATGGCCGCGTAGGAGATCGCCGTGCCGATGCTGACCAGGGTGGACCCGATGATCACCACGGTAAGGTTGCCCGACAGGAACACCCGCGCGACGTACGCGACAGCCATCACCAGGCCGCCGGTGATCAGGGTGATTCGCCCGCCGAAGCGGTTGATCATCGCGCCGGACACCGGCGCGAACACCACCATCGCCAACCCCGACGGCACCATCAGCAGGCCTGCGGTGATCACCGACAGCCCGAACCCGTAACCGGTCACCGTCGGAATCTGCAGTTCCTGCGTGGTCAACAGCAGGTTGGCGAACATGGCGAAGCCGAGCAGCACGGAGGCGATGTTGGTCAGCAGCACCGGCCGGCGCGCCGACGTGCGCAGGTCGACCAGGGGTTGGCCCACCCGCAGCTCGAATGGCACCCACGCGGCGAGCGCGCCGACCGCGATGAGGAACAGCACGATGACCTGCTCGCTGCGCCACCCCCACGCGGTGCCCTTGGAGATCACCAGCAGCAACCCGGTCAACGCGATCGACAGCAACACCGCGCCCAGGTAGTCGAAGGAACCGCCGGTGCGCACCCGGGACTCGGGAATCACCAGCAGGATCGCGCCGAGCAGCAGCACCCCGACGATCGCCGACAGCCAGAAGTTCGCGTGCCACCCCAGGCTCTCCGACACGATTCCGGCCAATGGAAGGCCCAGGGCGCCGCCGATGCCCAGGGTCGCGCTCATCAGCGCGACGGCGGAGCTCACCCGCTCCCGGGGCAACTCGTCGCGCATGATGCTGATGCCGATCGGGATCAGCGCCGCCGCGAAGCCCTGGAACCCGCGACCGACGATCACCAGGGGGAAGGTGGAGGACAGCGCGGCCAGAACGGAGCCGGCGGTCATGGCGACCATGCAGACCAGCATCATCAGCCGCTTACCGAACATGTCGGCCAGCCGCGACATCACCGGCGTGGCCACCGCGCTGGTCAGCAGGGTGGCCGTGACCAGCCACGATGCGTCGTCCGAGCTGACACCGAGGATCTTCGGGAACTCCGGCAGCAGGGGCACGACCATCGTCTGCTGCAGCGCGACCGCCGTCCCGCACAGCGCCAGGACGGCCACGATCGCCCCGACCGGCCGTCGTCCGGCGGTCCCGGGATCCTCGTCCTCGGCTTCGACCAGATCGGTCACCCGCGACCCACCTTCCTCCGGTCGGGCCGGCCGCCGACGGCTCGTGCACCCGGCGGCGCCGCCCGGCATGTGCAGCATGCCACCGTGACCACCGCACCGCGGGGCTTGCCCATCGTCCTGCGCGCACTCGCGGGGGGTGCCACACTGCGAACGTGTCGCTCGATCCGGACGTCATCGCCGACCCCGACGCGCATCCGGCCCTGGTGCTGCCGGCCGCCCAACTGGCCGGCCGGATCCAGCACACCCTGATCGGGCAGGCCATCACCGACCGTCAGGTGCGGGCGCACGTCGTCGAGGCACTCGAACACGGCTTCGACGCGGCGATCGTCCCGCCCTGTTGGGTGCCGGTGGCCCGTAGCGAACTTCGCGGGTCCGCGGCCCGCATCGGCTCGATCGTGGACTACCCACACGGCTCGGCGCCCACGTCCGTGCGGGTGGCCGAGGTCCGGGCGTTGGTCGACGCGGGGGTCGACGAGCTGGACGCGACGGTGAACATCGGCTTCCTGATCTCCGGCCGGGTCACCGAGTTCGCCGACGATCTCGCTGCGGTGGTGGCCGCCGCCGAGCCGATAGGGGTCAAGCTCATGCTCGAGCTTCCGCTGCTGAACGAGCGGCAACGGGACCTTGCCGTCACCGCCGCCGTGGACGCGGGCGCCGCCTTCGTGTCCATTGCCTCCAGGGGCTCGGTCGGCATCGCCGACCCGGCCTCCATCGGCTACCTGCGCCGGTCGGTTCCCGCATCGGTCGGGGTGAAGGCTTCCGGTGGGATCAAGACCCTCGAGCAGGTCCGGGCGCTGCTCGCGGCCGGCGCCGACCTGATCGGAACGTCGGCCGGAATCCAGATCGTGACCGGCCGGGGCACGGTGCCCGGCTCGCTCTACTCCTACTGAACCGGTGGATCTCGCCCACGGTCGACGTTAGCGACGCAGCCTCGAGACGTGGACGTATCGACCGAATCTCGCGAAGTCGTTGACGTTGCTCGTGACAAGGGTGTCGATACCGTGCACGAGCATGGTCGCGACGACGTTGGCGTCGTGAACCTGCTTGCCCGTGCATTTCACTGCCTCGAGCAGTTCCAGCAGCTTTTCGGCGACCTTGATCTCCTCGCCGAGCAACCGCAGGCGCGAGCGTAGTTCTCGCACGTTGTCCACGGCGTCGGCTATCGGCAGGCCCAGTCCGTTGACAGCCGTCGGTCGGGTGGCCACGACAAGGTACTCGCGCAGGATCTGCCCGCTCGTGTAGAGGACCAGACCGGATGCCGGCCAGT
>DATDBV010000036.1:0-8748 GCA_036524715.1 Nakamurella sp.
TCCAACCTGGAGTTCCTGCTGCTCAACCACCCGCTGGACTGCCCGATCTGCGACAAGGGCGGCGAGTGCCCGCTGCAGAACCAGACGATGGCCAACGGGTCCAACGTGTCCCGGCTGCGCGAGCCCAAGCGGGTGTTCACCAAGCCGATCGCCATCTCCAGCGAGATCCTGCTGGACCGCGAGCGCTGCGTGCTGTGCCAGCGCTGCACCCGGTTCTCCGACCAGATCGCCGGGGACAAGTTCATCGATCTGCTGGAGCGCGGCTCCGCCCAACAGATCGGCATCAACTCGGAAGAACCCTTCCAGTCGTATTTCTCCGGGAACACCATCCAGATCTGCCCGGTCGGCGCGCTCACCTCGGCGGCCTACCGGTTCCGGGCCCGGCCCTTCGACCTGGTGTCGACGAAGACCGTATGCGAGCACTGCGCGGGCGGCTGCGCACTGCGCACCGACCATCGGGCCGGGGCGACCCTGCGCCGCCTGGCCCGGATCGACCTGGACGTGAACGAGGAATGGAACTGCGACAAGGGTCGCTTCGCGTTCGAGTACGTCCGGCAGCCCGACCGGATCACCCGGCCGCTGATCCGCAACGCGGCCGGTGAGCTGGAGCCTTCGTCCTGGACCGAGGCCATGACGGTCGCGGCGCGGGGCCTGCTCGCCGCACGCGACAACGGCGGGGTGGGGGTACTGGCCGGCGGCCGGCTGACCGTCACCGACGCCTACGCCTACGCCAAGTTCGCCCGGGTCGCCCTGCGCACCAACGACATCGACTTCCGGGCCCGTGCCCATTCGGCGGAGGAGGCGCGGTTCCTGGCCACCCGGGTGGCCGGTACCGCGCCCGACCGGGACGGGGTGACGTTCACCTCGCTGGAGTCGGCGCCGGCCGTGCTGCTGGTCGCGCTGGAGCCGGAGGAAGAGTCGGCCAGCCTGTTCCTGCGGCTACGCAAGGCGGCCCGCAAGCGCGGGGTGCCGGTGTTCTCCGTCGCGCCGTTCGCCTCGCGCGGGCTGCGCAAGATGTTCGGCACGCTGATCGCCGCCGGCCCCGGTGACGAGGTCGACATCCTGACCGGCCTCGGTTCCGATGTGCTCGCCTCCGACGGCGTGCCCGACGCCGCCGCGCGTAACCGGCTGGGTGTGCTGCTCCGCTCCTCCGGGGCAACGGTGTTGGTGGGGGAGCGGGCGGCGCAGACGCCGGGGCTGCTCACCGCGGTCGCCGCATTGGTGGACGCGACCGGCGCGAAGCTGGCCTGGGTGCCGCGTCGGGCCGGGGAGCGGGGCGCCCTGGACGCCGGTGCGCTGGGCAACCTGCTGCCCGGTAACCGGCCAGTGACCAATCTGGAGGCCCGGGCCGAGGTCGAGGCCGCCTGGGGCGTGTCCATCCCCGCGACGCCTGGCCGGGACACCGCCGGAATCCTGGCCGACGTCGCGCTGCCGCTGCCCGAGGGGGAAGAGGTCGAGGTCGGCGCCGAACCCCGCGGGCTGGCCGGGCTGCTGGTCGGCGGCGTCCAGGTGACCGACCTGCCCGACCCGGCCGCGGCGCTGGCCGCGATCGCCGGGGCCGGGTTCGTGGTCAGCCTGGAGCTGCGGGCGAGCGCGGTGACCGAGCTGGCCGACGTGGTGTTCCCGGTTGCCGCCGCGGTGGAGAAGACGGGTGCCTACCTGAACTGGGAGGGTCGGCTGCGGCCGTTCGACGCTGCGCTGCCGGACGCGGGCACCCTCGACGAGGGCCGCATCCTGGACACCCTCGGCGTGGAGATGGACGTCGACCTGTACACGCAAACCCCGGCGGCCGCGGCCGGCGACCTGGCCCGGCTGGGTGTGTGGCCGGGAACGCGCCCGGGCGTCGAGGCGGTGGCGGCGGCTCCGACGGTGGCTTCCGGCGGCGCGGGCTACCGGTTGGCGTCGTGGCGGATGAACCTGGACGGCGGACGGGCGATGGACGGGGAGCCGCACCTGGCCGGCACCGCCAAACCCGACGTCGTCCGGATCTCGCCGGCCGCCGCGGGCGCGCTCGGTGTGGCCGACGGCGACCCGGTGGGGGTGCGCGGGGCGGCCGGCTCGATCACGCTGTCGGCCGCGGTCACCCCGATGGTCGACGACGTGGTCTGGCTACCCGCGATGATCAACGGCAGGCCCACCGGCGGGCAGCTCGGGGCCACTGTCGGTGCCCGGGTGCATATTGAGCCAGTCCTCGACGGTGACCCGGTGGAAGGGGTGGCGCGGTGAACGCTCAGCCGTTGCCGGACGGATCGGTCGCGCCGCTGCTGGCGGACGATCCGTGGTGGTTGATGCTGATCAAGGCCCTGCTGGTCTTCATCATCCTGCTGCTGCTCACGCTGTTCGCCATCTGGTTCGAACGGCGGGTGGTCGGCCGGATGCAGCACCGCCCCGGCCCGAACTGGAACGGCCCGTTCGGCCTGCTCCAATCCCTGGCCGACGCCCTGAAGCTGCACTTCAAGGAGGGCATCATCCCCGCCAAGGCGGACAAGGTGGTGTACATCCTGGCGCCCGCGTTCGCGGCCATCCCGGCGTTCCTGATCTTCTCGATCATCCCGGTCGGCGGCGAGGTGAGCATGTTCGGCGAGCAGACCGCGCTGCAGCTGATCGACCCGCCGGTCGGCGTGCTCGTCGCGCTCGGCCTGGCATCGGTCGGCGTCTACGGCATCGTGCTGGGTGGCTGGGCCTCCGGGTCGACCTACCCGCTGCTCGGCGGCCTGCGGTCGGCCGCGCAGATGATCTCCTACGACGTGGCCATGGGCCTTTCGTTCGTCGCCGTGTTCCTGTACGCCGGGACCCTGTCCACGGCGGCGATCGTCACCCAGCAGCAGCCCGGCTGGTACGTGTGGCTGCTGCCGGTCTCGTTCATCGTCTACTGCGTGTCTATGGTCGGCGAGACCAACCGGGCGCCGTTCGACCTGGCCGAGGCCGAGGGCGAACTGGTCGGCGGATTCAACACCGAGTACTCATCGATGCGGTTCGGCCTGTTCTTCCTGGCCGAGTACATCAACCTGATCAACGTCTCGGCGATCGTCACCACCCTGTTCCTGGGCGGCTGGATGGCGCCCTGGCCGATCTCCCTGCTGCCCTGGGCCAACGCCGGCTACTGGACCATGCTGTGGTTCTTCATCAAGGTGCTGGCGTTCATGTTCGTGTTCGTCTGGCTGCGCGGCACCCTGCCCCGCATCCGCTACGACCAGTTCATGGCGATCGGCTGGAAGGTACTGATCCCGGTCTCCCTGGTGTGGATCGTGCTGGTCGGCTCGGTGCGGGTGCTGCGCAACGCCGAGGGCTTCTCCACCACCGAGGTCCTGCTGTGGGTCGGCATCCCGCTGGCGGTGATCATCATCGCGGCCATCGCCTGGCCACCGGGTCGCAGGAACGTCGTCACCGTGGAACTGCCCGAGCCCGACGGCGGGGTTGTCGGATCCGATGTCGAGGGCACGGTGGTGCCCGAGGCACGGGGCGCCTATCCCATCCCGCCACTGGACCTGGCCGTGCCGGTGCCGCCCATCCGCGCCAGGCGCACGGCCCGCCAGTCGGAGCCCGAGCTCACCCCGGCCGGCGCCGGGCACGACCTGCCGGGAGGCAGCGATGTCGTTTCTTGATCCCGTCAAGGGCTTCGGTGTCACCTTCGCCACCATGTTCAAGCCGGTGGTCACCGAGGACTACCCGAAAAATCCCGATCAGCCGGCGCCCCGGTATCACGGGCGGCACCAGCTGAACCGGCACCCGGACGGCCTGGAGAAATGCGTCGGCTGCGAGCTGTGTGCCTGGGCCTGCCCGGCCGACGCGATCTTCGTCGAGGGCGGCGACAACACCGACGAGGAGCGCTACTCACCCGGCGAGCGGTACGGCAAGAACTACCAGATCAACTACCTGCGCTGCATCGGCTGCGGACTGTGCATCGAGGCCTGCCCGACCCGGTCGCTGACCATGACCAACGAGTACGAGCTGGCCGACGACGAACGGCAGCGGCTGATCTACACCAAGGACATGCTGCTGGCTCCGCTGCTGCCCGGGATGGAGCAGCCGCCGCATCCGATGCGGCTGGGCGACGAGCACGACTACTACGCCCGCGGACCCGAACTCGTCCGGCAGGCGGCCGGCGGGGGCGGGGTGGGCGACCAGGCGGCCACCTCAGAGGCGCAGGAGGCCGGCCAGGAGGTGCCGGTCGCGGCGCCCCAGGGGGCCGATCATGTCGCCGCGTTCGAGGCCCGGACCGGAGGACAGTCGTGAGCGCAGTTCTGGCCGCCGCCCAGACGAGCACCGATCCGGGGGCGGAGCTGATCGCCTTCTGGATCCTGGCGCCGCTGGCCGTGCTCGGCGCCATCGGGATGGTGTTCTCCCGCGGCGCCGTGCACTCGGCGCTGTGGCTGGTCCTGACCATGCTGTGCCTGGGTTGCCTGTACATCAACCAGAACGCCGAGTTCCTCGGCTTCGTGCAGATCATCGTCTACACCGGCGCGATCATGATGCTGTTCCTGTTCGTGCTGATGCTGACCGGGCGGGACTCGGGCGACTCGACGTTCGAGGTGCTGCGCAAGCAGCGGATCATCGCGATCGTCCTGGGTATCGGGTTCGTGGCGCTGCTGGTCGCCGGTCTGCTCCGGGCGCTGGAGGCGGTGCCGGCCGTCGGGCTCGACCAGGCGATGGCCGACCGCGGACCGCTCGGCGCCATCGCCGAACTGCTGTTCACCGACTACCTGTTCCCGTTCGAGCTGACCAGCGCCCTGCTGATCACCGCGGCCACCGGCGCCATGGTGCTCACCCACATCGAGAAGGCACCCGGCGAGCGCAGGTCGCAGCGGCAGCGGGTGCACGATCGGATGCGCTCGGACCGGATGTCGCCGCTGCCCGGGCCCGGCGTCTTCGCCACGTCCTCGTCGAACGCGACCCCGGCGCTGCTGCCCGACGGCTCCATCGCGCCGGGCTCGGTGTCCGATCTGGTCGAGTTCTCCGAGAGCGAGCAGGTCGCCCGCCGGTTCCGGGCAGGCGACGTCCTCACCGAGATCGAGAGCGCCGAGCATCCGCAGCGGGTCGACCCCGATGAGGACGTCGCCGGCGCCGGTCAGGCAGGTGACCGGTGACCCCCAATCACTACCTCGTGCTGTCCGCGCTGCTGTTCGGCATCGGCGCCGTCGGCTTCCTGGTGCGCCGCAACGCGATCGTCGTGTTCATGTGCGTGGAGCTGATGCTCAACGCGGTGAACCTGTCGCTGGTCACCTTCTCCAACCTCTGGGGCAATCTCGACGGGGTCGTGTTCGCGTTCTTCGTGATGGTCGTCGCCGCCGCGGAGGTCGTGGTGGGCCTGGCGATCATCATGGCCATCTTCCGCAGTCGACGCAGCGCCTCGGTCGACGACGCGAACCTGCTGAAGTTCTAGGGGATTGGGACTGTGACGGGTCTGCTCGGAGCGTCCGTGCTCCTCATCGCCATCCCGCTGGCCGGCGCCATCGTGCTGCTCGCCGGTGGGCGGCTGCTGGACCGGGTGGGTCACCTGATCGGCTGCGGCACCGTGCTGGCGTCGTTCGTGCTCGGCGTGGTGATCTTCGTCCGCGTCCTGGGCCAGCCGGTCGACGATCGGCTGAACACGGTGACCGTGTTCACCTGGATCCAGTCGGGCCTGCTCGACATCGACTTCGGGTTGCTGGTCGACCCGCTGTCGATCACCTTCGTGCTGCTGATCACCGGGGTGGGATCGCTCATCCACATCTACTCGATCGGCTACATGGCGCACGACGCCGACCGGCGCAAGTTCTTCGGCTACATGAACCTGTTCGTCGCGTCGATGCTGCTGCTCGTTCTCGGCGACTCGTTCGTCACCCTGTACGCCGGCTGGGAGGGCGTTGGCCTGGCGTCGTACCTGCTGATCGGGTTCTGGTCGGACCGGCCGTCCGCGGCCACCGCCGCCAAGAAGGCGTTCATCATGAACCGGGTCGGCGACGTCGGCCTGGCCCTGGCCATCTTCCTGATGTTCAAGGAGATGGGTACGGTGTCCTTCCAGGGCGTGTTCGACCGGATCGACGAGGTCGCCGAACAGTCGCCCGGCACGGTCACCGTCATCGCCCTGCTGCTGCTGCTCGGCGCCTGCGGCAAGTCCGGACAGGTGCCGTTGCAGGCCTGGTTGCCCGACGCGATGGAGGGCCCGACCCCGGTGTCGGCGCTGATCCACGCCGCGACCATGGTCACCGCTGGCGTGTACCTGATCGCCAGGTGCGCGCCGATCTACGACCTCACCGCGGACGGCGGCCTGGTGGTGGCGATCATCGGGACCGTCACGCTGCTCGTCGGCTGCATCGGCGGATGCGCCAAGGACGACATCAAGAAGGTGCTCGCCTACTCGACGGTCTCGCAGATCGGGTACATGTTCCTCGCCGTCGGCCTGGGAGCTGGGGTGTACGCGCTGGGCATCCTGCTGCTGCTGTGCCACGGCTTCTTCAAGGCCGGTCTTTTCCTCGGCGCCGGGTCCGTCATGCACGCCATGAACGACGACGTGGACATGCGTCGCTACGGCGGGCTGGCCCGCCGACTGCCGATCACCTTCGTCACCATGGCCTGCGGGTACCTGGCGATCATCGGGTTCCCGCTGTTCGACGGCTTCTACGCCAAGGACCCGATCATCGAGGCCGCCTTCGCGGCCGACGGCGTGCAGGGGTGGCTGCTCGGTTCGGCGGCGCTGGTCGGCGCCGGGATCACCGCGTTCTACATGACCCGCCTGATGATCATGACGTTCTTCGGCGAGCCGCGGTGGAAGCAGCTGAAGTCCGCGGACGGTACGGATTACCACCCACACGAGTCGCCGCCGGTCATGACGATCCCGATGATCATCCTGGCGGTCGGATCGGTCGGGGCCGGCGCCTTCTTCGCCATCGGCGATCGGCTGGCGAACTGGCTCGCCCCATCGGTAGGTCCCTACGAGCATCCGGAACCACCGTTCCCGGCCGTCGTGGTCACCATCGCCACGCTCGCCGTGGTGGCCGTCGGTGTCTTCATCGCGTACTGGTTCGTCGGCCGGCGGCCGGTTCCGGTCACTCCGCCGATGCCGGTGCCGGCGATCGTCACGCTGGCCCGCGCCGACGTCGGCGGCAACGCCATCAACGAGACCCTGTTCGCACGGCCGGGCATCTGGCTGTCCCGCGCCTCGGTCTACGCGGACGCCAAGGGGGTCGACGGCCTGGTCAACGGCGCGGCCGCGGCGCTGGGCGGTCTGTCCGGCCGGTGGCGCCGTTGGCAGAACGGCTATGTCCGCTCCTACGCCCTGTCGATGTTCGCGGGCACCCTGGTCGTGGTGCTCATGCTGCTGCTGGTGAGGTCGGCATGAACTCCTGGTACCTGCCCGTTCTGATCTTCCTGCCGGTGGTCGGCGCCCTGGTGCTGGCCGCGATGGGCGGCGCGCCGGAGAAGACCGTCAAGCTGATCGCGTTGGTGTTCTCGCTGGCCGAGCTCGCCGTCGCCGTCGCGCTGTGGATCTCGTACACGTCGGCGCCGACCGTGTCCCAGCTGGACGTGCCGTTCCGGGAGACCTTCTCGGCCGCCTGGATTCCGTACTACGACATCGACTTCAGCCTGGGCGTTGACGGCATCTCGCTGACCATGATCGCGCTCATCGCCGTGCTGATGCCGATCGTGCTGGGCGCCTCCTGGGAGGAGAAGCTGCCGGCCGGCCGCACCATCGGCGGCTACTTCGCGCTGCTGCTCGTGCTGCAGGGGGCGATGGTCGCCGTCTTCGCGTCCACCAACGTGTTCGTCTTCTACGTCGCGTTCGAAGTCATGCTGATCCCGATGTACTTCCTGATCGGCGCGTTCGGCGGGGTGCGCCGGGCCTACGCGGCCACCAAGTTCTTCCTGTACTCGCTGCTCGGCGGCCTGCTCATGCTGGCGTCGGTGATCGGCCTGTATGTGGCGTCCGGGCAGGTGCTCGGGGAGGGCACCTTCGACTGGGTGACGCTGCAGTCGATCGCGTCCCAGATCCCCGAGTCCACCCAGATGTGGATCTTCGCCGGGTTCGCCGTCGCGTTCGCGATCAAGGCTCCGCTGGTGCCGCTGCACACCTGGCTGCCCGACGCCGGTACCGAGGCCCCGGTGGGCGCGGGCACCCTGCTGGTCGGCGTGTTGGACAAGGTCGGCACCTTCGGGTTCCTGCGGATCTGCCTGCCGCTGCTGCCCGCGGCCAGCAGCAAGCTCGCCTGGTTGATCATCCTGCTCGCGGTGCTGGGCATCCTGTACGGCGCGATCGTCGCGGCCGGGCAGACCGACCTCAAGCGGTTCGTCACCTTCACCTCGATCGCGCACTTCGGCTTCATTGCCCTGGGCGTGTTCGCGTTCACCACCCAGTCGATCGCCGGCGCGGCGCTGTACATGGTCAACCACGGCATCGCCACCGGCTTGCTGTTCCTGGTGGTCGGCATGCTCACGGTGCGTGGTGGCAGCAAGTTGGTCGGCGACTATGGCGGGGTGTGGAAGGTGGCGCCGATCCTCGGCGGGATGTTCATGATCGCCGCGCTGGCCACCATCGCCATGCCCGGCACCAACTCGTTCATCTCCGAGTTCCTGGTGCTGATCGGCACGTTCAGCCGGCACCCGGTCTGGGCGGTGCTGGCCACCATCGGCATCGTGCTGGCCGCCGTCTACATGCTGTGGATCTTCCAGCGGACCATGACCGGGCCGGTCCGCGGCGCCGCGGTGGTGGGCGGACGCGGACCCGATGACGTGCAGGAGGCGCTGCCCGGGGATCCGGGTGACGCCGGC
>DATDBV010000037.1:0-4523 GCA_036524715.1 Nakamurella sp.
GAGGGAGGAGTTTCGGCGCTTTCCTGCCCGCCCGAAGAGCGCGAACTCCTCCCTCGACCTGCCCACGCGCGTAGGGTGACGGCACGATGGGCATCGATGAGATCACCGACTTCGTCGAGGCGCTGGGCGGCGTGCTGACGCTGCGGCCCGGGCCCGGCGATGGGACGCCGGAGATCGCGTGGGGCGACCGGTTCTTCTACTACGCGCCCGACGGTGTCGTGCCGCCCGGGCAGCCCTTCGCCACCATCGTCACCAAGGACTACCCGGGTGAGCCGTCCTCGGACCTGGACCTGCCCGGTGCGTTCCGGGTCAACATCCACGCCGATCGCGAGGCGTTCCGGACGTGGACCGGCTATGACCCGCGTGCGGCGCCGCCGGCCGACCCCGCGGTGCGGGACGCCGTCATCGCCCACCCCGTGTACGGCCATCTCGGCTGGTTGGCCGTGGTCGATCCGGGTCCGTCGACGGCGGACGCGGTACCTGATCTGCTCGCGGCCGCGCATGCGGCGGCACGCGGACGGTACGAGCGACGGCACCCGGCCTGAGCTATCGGTGGGCGGCGCGAACCAGGGTGACCGGATTCGCGCCGGGAGCCGGGTCGGTCAGGCCGGGCGCATCCGCCGCCGGCGCCGGTGGCACCCAGGGAGCGAGCACGACGACCGCCCGGGCCACAACGTGAGGCTGTCGGGCGTCAGGGGACGCCGCCCTTAAGCCATCCTTCGGTGGGCCTTCAGTGGTGGGCCGGATCCTTTGCTCAGCGGTCGATCAGGCCCCGAACGCAAGAATCCAGGAGGACACCATGACCACCACCACCGGCACCGTTTCCGGCACCGCCCGCACGCTGGTCCGCCGGCTGGCGGGGATCATCGTGGCCACCGCCGCGATGCTGATCGGGTTTGCCGCGGTCGGCTCGGCCGGCCAGGCGCACGCCGACACCGTCGCCGGCGACACCGTGTTCGGCAGCACCGTGGAGTGCGGCGGCGACACCCTGATCGTCACCACGACCTCGGATGCCGACTACGGCAGCTACGCCAAGATCTGGGTGTGGGACAGCTACACGCAGCAGTGGGTGACCGACGAGAACTGGGTGGAGGCGGACTACTACGCCTCGTACAACATCGTCGACCTGACGTTCGACCCCGGCTACTACATGGTCTACGTGCAGTACGCGCAGTGGAACGGCTACGACTTCGACTACAGCGGTGAGTACATCGACACCTACGAGCAGTACTACAGCTACGCCGACCACCAGGCCGAGGCGTTCTGCTACATGGGCAACGACCTGTCCGCCTACTGAGCACCCGCCACAGCACCCAGCAGCGCCCCGGCCGGATTCGTTCCGGCCGGGGCGCTTGCTGTTGATCATGGCGCGCTGCCGGCGACACACCGACGGTTTCCGCGACACGCCGGTGCGGGCATGGCAGCGCGCCATGATCAACTTCCGGGTGGGGCCGGGGCGGGGCGGGGGCGGGCGCGGGCCGGGGCGGCGGGTGTGGGGGCGGGTGTGCTGGCGGAGTAGCCGCTACTGCACGTCCGAGTCTGGCGGCGGGACCTGATAGTTGACGGAGCGGTCGACCGACGCCACCCCGGGGATCGCGGTCAGCGACTTCTCGTCATCCGGGTCGACCGACCCGGTGATGAAGCCCATCCGCTCCATCACCCGGTCGACCCGCATGCCGCTGGCCTCCAGGGAGCGGGCGACCGTGCCGATCGACCGCAGATGGTTCTCGTCGACGGTCACGGTCACCTGAGTCATCCCTCCACTGTAGGTCGGTCGGTCGCGCACAGCGCTCGGTTACTGCGGGGCGAGCGCCAATCCGCAGCCGACGTCGACCGACGGCAGCAGCAGCCGCTGCGAATCCTGGGCGAGGGTCGCCCACAGGTCCCGGCCGCGGTAGCCGGTCAGTTCCGCCCACAGCGCGGCGATCCCGGCCACGTGCGGGGTGGCCATGCTGGTGCCGCTGATGGTCCGGTACCGGGTCGGCATCGGCCAGGATGAGTAGACCTGGAAGCCGGGTGCGGCGATGTCCACCTGACCGCCGCGGGTGCCGGCCAGGGTGCGCGCCGAGAAGAACGCCATCTCCAGCTTCTGGTCGAGGGCGCCGACGGCCATGATGAACGGGCTGTTCGCGGGGGCACCGACGAAACCAAAGTTGCCGACCCGCCGGTCGGCGTTGTTACCGGCCGCGGCGACGATCAGCGAACCCGCGTCCAGCGCGCGCTTGCCGACCACCGTGTACGGCGGATGCACCCGCGCGACGTCGGCGCCCAGCGACATCGAGATTACGTGACACTCGTTCTCCACCGCCCAGTTGATGCCAGCGATGATGCCGCCGTCGGAGCCGGAGCCCTTGTCGCCCAGCACCTTTCCGGCGTAGATGGACGCGCCGGAGGCGACCCCGTAGCGGGGACCGGTGGCCGGCGCCTTCGGCCCGCAGGACGTGCCGATGCAGTGCGTGCCGTGGCCGTGGCCGTCCTGCGCCGATTCTCCGGCGACGAATGACTCGGTGGTGACCGAGCGGCCGACGAAATCGGGGTGGTTGATGTCGAAACCGGTGTCCAGCACCGCGACCTTGATGCCGTCGCCGGACTGCGGTGACGTCGACACGCCGGTCGCCTGCAGCCCCCAGGTGAACTGCGCGTTGTCGGCGAACGGCGGAGAGGCCGCCGCCGACGCCCGGGCGGCCGGATGATCCGCCGCGCCCAGCCGGCCGGCCAGGTCGTTGACGCCGTCCCGGTAGCCCTGGACGTAGTCGGACCCGAGCACGTGGTGGATCAGCTCCGGGGAAACGGAGATGATGGCGTCGTCGCCCGCCTCCGCGGTGCGCAGCGCGCCCAACTGGGCCGGCTCGGCCGAGACGACGGCGACCCCAAGCTTGTCGAACCACACCGCGTCCGACCCCTCGGTCTGCGTGAAATCGACGGCCTGGGCGGTGAAGTCGCGAGAATCGGCGACGCTGCCGAGGCCGGCCGTTCGGGCCAGCGTCGACTTGCCGTCGGCGCCGCTGGCGAACACCACGATGAAGCGACCGGTGGTCGGCACCGGCAGCCCGGTCATCGGGATGGTGGTGGGGTCGAGGTCGGGAATGTCGGGGATGCCGGGTTCCATGCTGGACCGCCTTCGGGTAGGTGGATCACGGGCTTGACTTGACAGAGGCGCGCGAGGGGTGTCAGAGACGTTTGGGACACAACTTATTCATGGCCGGACCAGCACCTTGATCGCCCGGCGCTCGTCCATCGCCCGGTAGCCGGCGGCGATGTCGTCCAGGCCGACGGTCTCGGTGAAGACCGGCCCCGGGTCCAATGTGCCGGCCAGCACCTCGGGCAGCAGGTCGGGCAGGTAGGCGCGGGCGGGAGCGACCCCGCCGCGGACGGTGACGTTCCGGTTGAACATCTTCCAGATCGGCAGGCCCTCCTTGACGTCGTGCGGCACGCCGACCCAGCCGACGGTGCCGCCGGGCCGGACCAGCGACAGTGCGCTGTCCCAGGCCGCAGCGGTGCCGACACACTCGCAGGCCCCGTTGACGCCCAGGCCGCCGGTGAGATCCCGGACTGCGTCCACCGCCTGGTCGCCGCGCGCCGCCACCACGTCGGTGGCGCCGAACTTCACCCCGAGGTCGGCCCGGTCGGCGTGGGTGGACAGCAGGATCACCCGGTCGGCGCCCAGGCGGGCGGCGGCCAGCACCGCGCACAGGCCCACCGCGCCGTCGCCGATCACCGCGACGGTGGCGCCGGGGCCGGCACCGGCGGACCGGGCCGCGTGGTGTCCGGTACCCATGACGTCGGACAGCGAGAGCAACGCGGGGATGCGGGGGTCGTCGGCCTCGACCGGCGCGGCGACCAGGGTGCCGTCAGCCAGCGGGACCCGGGCGTACTGCCCCTGACCGCCGTCCACCGGGTTGCCGTCGGCGTCCGGACCGCCCCAGTTGGTCCCCCGCACGCAGGAGGTGGGCCAGCCGGACCGGCAGGGCGCGCACACGCCGCAGGAGATGACGAATGGCGCGATGACCAGGTCGCCGGACTTGATCGAGCCGACCTCGGCGCCGACTTCTTCCACCACGCCGAGGAACTCGTGCCCGATCCGGCCGCGTTTGCGGGTGAACCCGCGGTAGTGCCACAGGTCCGAGCCGCAGATGCAGCTCGCGGTGATCCGGACGAGGGCGTCGGTCGGGGTCAGGACGGTCGGTTCGGGGACCCCGTCGACGCGGATGTCGCCGGGCCCGTGCAGGACGGCTGCCTTCATGCCGCCCATCATGCGCGGTCGGTCCGACAGTCGCATGGACGGGCCGTGATCGGGGGATGCCCAGCGTGGCCGGGCGGCGCGACCCGCCCGGCAGGTTCCTGCGGCGCCCGGGGTGGCTGCGGAGGTTCGGCCGGTCTGACGCCGGCGGATGTTCCGCGGTCGGGGGGGGTGCGGCGCCGGGGGGTGCGGCGCCCGGGGGTGGCTGCGGAGGTTCGGCCGGTCTGACGCATGCTGATGTTCCGCAGCAGGAGGGCACCGGCCGGGGGTCGCGCACGTGGCG
>DATDBV010000038.1:0-3818 GCA_036524715.1 Nakamurella sp.
CGATCGTCACGTCGTCGCTGGCCGCGGCCGAGCGGTTCACCGCCCGGGTCGACGCCGCCGCAGTGATGGTCAACGCGTCCACCGCATTCACCGACGGCGGCGAGTTCGGCTTCGGCGCGGAGATCGGCATCTCCACCCAGAAGCTGCACGCCCGGGGGCCGATGGGGCTCGCCGAGTTGACCAGCACCAAGTACGTGGTGACCGGGAACGGGCAGATCCGGGCGTCGTCGTGACCGCGGTGGTTGCTGGATGACGCAGGCCGCCCGCCGGATCGGGGTGATGGGCGGTACCTTCGACCCCATCCATCACGGTCATCTGGTCGCGGCGTCCGAGGTGGCGCACGAGTTCTCGCTGGACGAGGTCGTCTTCGTGCCCACCGGCAACCCGTGGCAGAAGAGCGGGGAGAGCGGTGCCGAGCATCGTTACCTGATGACCGTCATCGCGACGGCGTCCAACCCGCGGTTCCGGGTCTCCCGGGTCGACATCGACCGGCTGGGACCGACCTACACCCGGGACACGCTGGAGGACCTGCGGGAGGCCAACCCGGGGGGCGAGCTGTACTTCATCACCGGGGCGGACGCGCTGGCCGCCATCCTGTCCTGGAAGGACCCGGACGAGCTCGCCGGGCTCGCGCACTTCATCGGGGTGACCCGGCCCGGGTACCAGCTGTTCGACCCGCAACTGCCCGGTGGTCGGGTGACGCTGTTCGAGGTGCCGGCCCTGGCGATCTCGTCGACGGACTGCCGGAATCGGGTGCGCTCGGGTGCGCCGGTCTGGTACCTGGTGCCCGACGGGGTCGTCCAGTACATCGCCAAACACCGTCTGTACCAAGCTGAATCAGTTCCAGAATGGGATCGGGGAGAAATATGAGCGAGCGCAGGCGAGCGAATCAGCACCGCGGAGCGGCCGACTCGATCGGCGCGAGGTGCCCCGGAAGGGGGGTGGCGGCATGACCGCCACCGAGGCCAGCATCGAGCTGGCGACGATCGCCGCGCAGGCGGCGGCCGACAAGAAGGCGACCGACATCCTGCTGGTGGACGTGTCGGACCGGTTGGCGATCACCGACGTGTTCGTCATCCTCACCGGCGCCAACGAGCGTCAGGTCGGCGCGATCGTCGACGAGATCGAGGAGAAGATGCGGGTGGCCGGCTCGCGTCCGCCGCGCCGCGAGGGTCACCGCGACGGCCGCTGGGTGTTGCTGGACTTCATCGACATCATCGTGCACGTCCAGCATCCCGAGGAGCGGGTGTTCTACGCGTTGGACCGGCTGTGGAAGGACTGCCCGGTGATCCCGTTCGAGGATCGGGCGCTGGCCGCGGCCGGCGACGAAGCTGCCGCCGCGCCATGACTCTCGAGCACCTGATCCTGATGCGGCACGGTGAGACCACCTGGAACCGTGAGCAGCGGCTGCAGGGTCACCGCGACATCCCGCTCTCGGATGTCGGCGCGATGCAGGCGGCGGACGCCGCGCCGTCGGTGGGTGCGTTGCGGCCGGAGGTGATCGTCTCCTCGGACCTGGTCCGGGCCAGGCAGACGGCGGACGCGGTGTCCTCGCTGGTCGACCGGCTCGTGACGGTCGACGCCCGGCTGCGGGAAACGTCGATGGGCAAGTGGGAGGGCCTGACCCGGGACGAGGTGATCGCCGACTGGGAGCAGGAGTGGAACGACTGGCGGACCACCTCGGCGCACGCGTCGCCGCCGGGCGGCGAGT
The DNA here is from genome assembly GCA_036524715.1 of Nakamurella sp. GTDB lineage: Bacteria > Actinomycetota > Actinomycetes > Mycobacteriales > Nakamurellaceae > Nakamurella. The sequence continues at coordinate 1,712 of DATDBV010000038.1, forward strand.
CGCGGTGGCAGGTCGCCGCGCGGGCCGCCGCGGTGGTCGAAGAACTCGATGCCGGCGAGGTGTCGCGGGCGCTGCTGGTCTCGCACGGCGGCACCATTGTCGGGTTGACCGGCCGCCTGCTGGTGCTGCCGGAGGACTCCTGGGGCACCCTGATCGGTGTCGGCAACTGCCATTGGGTGGTCCTGCACCGGTACGCCGGGGCGTGGCGGCTGCATTCCTACAACGCCGGCCTCGGCGGGCTCGTGCTGCCCCGGGGTGAGGACCAGGTCGCCGGTACCTGATCCGGTCGCCCGGTCACCCCAACCGAAGTTGATCATGGGGCTCTGCCGGCGGTCTTCGGCGTGTCGTGACCTGTTGTCGGCGTGTCGTCGGCACGGCGCCATGATCAACATCCGCAGACCGGTCGCCGGCGCAGTTCGTGGACCGGGCGTTACGCTCGCCTGATGCGTGTTGCCATCGCGTCCGCCACCCCGGCCCTGGGCACCGACGACGACGAGGCGTTCCTGCTGCCCGCGTTGCGGTCCCTCGGCGCGGACCCGACCGTCGCGGTGTGGGATGACCCGGGCGTGGACTGGTCCTCGTTCGCCGTGGTGGTCCTCCGATCGACCTGGGACTACACCATGCGCCGGGACGAGTTCGTGGCCTGGGTGTCGGCCACCGACGCGGTCACCCGGCTGCGGAACCGGCCGGACGTCGTGCGCTGGAACAGCGACAAGGTGTACCTGCGGGACCTTGTCGATCTCGGCCTACCGGTGGTGCCGACATCGTTCTTCGTGCCCGGGGACCGACCGACCATGCCGGACCTGGCGCCGTTCGTGGTGAAGCCGACCGTCTCGGCCGGCAGCCGGAACACCGCCCGATACACGTCGGACGAGCAGGCGGTGGGGTTGGGCCACGCGCGGCGGCTGCTCGACCGCGGCCGGACGATCATGGTGCAGCCGTACGTGGCCAGCGTCGATGAGCGTGGGGAGACCGCGCTGGTGTTCATCGGCGGGCGGTACAGCCACGCGGTCACCAAGGCCGCACTGCTGGTGCCGGGTGCGCGGGCCGACGAGGACAAGCTGTTCGCCACCGAGAAGCTGCACGCCACCGAGGCGTCCGCCGCGGAACGTGCGGTAGCGGAGGCGGTGCTGGGCGCGATCCCGTTCGCGCGGGACGAGCTGCTTTACGCCCGGGTCGATCTCGTGCTCGGCGACGACGGGGCGCCGGCGGTGTTGGAGCTCGAACTGGTCGAGCCGTCGTTGATGTTGCCGCAGGCACCGGCGACCGCCGCCGACGACCTGGCCCGGGCGATCGTCGCGACTGCGGGATGACGGGCGAACTGAAAGTGGGTGGTGAGCGGTGGAACTCGGACGCCACGGGGTATGGCGGCACAAGGACCGGATCACGCCCGAGCTGGCGCGGCGGATTGAGAAACTCGGTTACGGCGCGATCTGGGTGGGGGCGTCGCCGACCGGTGACCTGAGCCCGGTACCGGAATTGCTGGCGGCAACCGAGCGGATCGTCATCGCCACCGGCGTCGTCAACATGTGGGCCACCGCGCCCGAGGTCGCCGCCGAGGCGTATCACCGGCTGGCGGCGGCGCATCCGGATCGGTTCCTGCTCGGCGTGGGCATCGGGCACCGGGAGTCGTCGGCCGGATACCGCAGCCCGTACGCGACGATCGTCGACTACCTGGACCGCCTCGACGCCGCCGGTGTGCCGGCCTCCGGGCGGGTGCTGGCCGCCCTGGGACCGCGCGTGTTGCGGCTGGCGGCGGAACGCACCGTCGGCGCCCACCCGTACTTCACCACTCCCGAACACACCCGGTTCGCCCGTTCGGTGCTGGAATCCGGCTCCTTGCTCGCGCCGGAGCAGAAGATCGTGCTCGACACCGATGCCGGCCGGGCCCGGGCGATCGCGCGGCCGACCGTCGCGTACTACCTGTCCCGCGTCAACTACGTCAACAACCTCAAGCGATTCGGCTGGACCGACGAGGACGTCGCCGACGGCGGCTCCGACGCCATCGTCGACGCGTTGGCCGTGCACGGCGACGCCGCCGCGGTAGCCGCCGGTCTGACCGCCCATCTGGACGCCGGTGCCGACCACGTCTGTGCGCAGGTGCTCA
>DATDBV010000039.1:0-3093 GCA_036524715.1 Nakamurella sp.
CATCGACGGCACCCCGGCCATCCGCGAGATCACCCGGCGGTTCATCGGCAGCGAGGAGTTCTCCAACCTGCCCCGCAAGTTCAAGACCGCGATCTCCGGCTCGCCCCGGCAGGACGTCACCCACGAGATCCAGGACGTCGCGTTCACCGGGGTCGTCCACCCCGAGCACGGGCCCGGGTTCGACCTGTGGGTCGGCGGCGGCCTGTCCACCAACCCGATGCTGGGTCAACGGCTGGGCACCTGGATCCCGCTGGACGAGGTGCCGGACGTGTGGGCCGGGGTGGTCTCGATCTTCCGGGACTACGGCTACCGGCGGCTGCGCAACCGGGCTCGGCTCAAGTTCCTGGTCGCCGACTGGGGCGTGCAGAAGTTCCGCGAGGTGCTCGAGACGCAGTACCTCAAGCGCGCGCTGATCGACGGGCCGGCGCCGGAGATCCTCGACGGCCCCCGTGACCACATCGGCGTCCACGAGCAGAACGACGGCAAGCTCTACGTCGGCGTCAACCCGACGGTGGGCCGGGTCAGCGGCACCCTGCTGATCAAGCTGGCCGACCTGGTGCAGGCGCACGGCAGTGACCGGATCCGGGTGACCACCGACCAGGGCCTGGTCATCCTGGATGTCGAGCCCGACAGGCTCGACTCCCTGATCGCCGGCCTGGACGAGCTGGGGCTGTCGGTCAGGCCGTCCACCTTCCGCCGCCACATGATGGCCTGCACAGGCCTGGAGTTCTGCAAGCTGGCCATCGTCGACACCAAGGAGCGTGGCATCGCGCTGGTCGACGAACTGGAGAAGCGACTGGGGGACGCCGCTGCGGAACTGCCCGCCATCACCATCAACATCAACGGCTGCCCGAACGCCTGCGCCCGCACCCAGATCGCCGACATCGGTCTCAAAGGAATGATCGTCACCAACGAGGCCGGCGAGCAGGTCGAGGGTTTCCAGGTGCACCTGGGCGGCGGCCTGGGCCTGGATGCGGGTTTCGGCCGCAAGGTGCGCGGTCACAAGATCGCCGGTGACGACCTGCCCGACTACATCGAGCGGGTGGTCAAGTCATTCGACGCCCAGCGCGAGCAGGGTGAGCGGTTCGCCCAGTGGGTCGTGCGGGCCGACGAGGGAGCCTTGCGATGAGCGGGACGAGAGGATGAGCGAGAACCGGGCCCCCGCCCAGTACTGCCCGTACTGCGGCGAGACGAACCTGTGGCCGGACGAGTCCGGGCACGGCGCCTGGAGCTGTCGCGACTGCCTGCGGGTGTTCTCGGTGAAGTTCATCGGGCTGGCCGGCCGGTCGTCGACCGTCCCGGTGCCCGAACAGGCGAGTTCATGATGACCACTGTGCTGCGCTCGGCCGCCGAATTGGAGGTGATCGCCGAGCGGGGCGCCCGGGAGCTGGCCGACGCGTCGGCCGAGGAGATCCTGCGCTGGGCGGCCGACGAGTTCGGTCCGGGGTTCGCCGTCGCCGGGTCCATGCAGGACAACGTGCTGGTGCACCTGGCATCGCAGGTCGTGCCCGGAATCGACGTGCTGTTCCTGGACACCGGCTACCACTTCATCGAGACCATCGGCACCGCCGACGCGATCGAGGCGGTGTACCCGGTGACGCTGCGCCGGCTGCTGCCGCTGCAGACCGTGGCCGAGCAGGAGGCCGCGCACGGCAAGGACCTGTTCGCCCGGGACCCGGATCTGTGTTGTGCCCTGCGCAAGGTGGCGCCGCTGAACCGGGCGCTGCGCGGTTACGAAGCCTGGGCCACCGGGATGCGCCGCTCCGAGGCGGCGACCCGGGCGAACACCCCGGTCGTGCAGTTCGACGTCAAACGCGGGAAGGTCCGCATCGCCCCCCTGGCCGCGTGGTCCGACGACGATGTCGCCCACTACATCGAGCGCAACAACGTCCTGGTCAACCCCCTGCTGTCCGACGAGTACCCGTCGATCGGCTGCGAGCCCTGCACCCGGCGAGTGTTGCCGGGCCAGGATTCTCGGGCCGGCCGGTGGGCCGGACTCACCAAGACCGAATGTGGGATCAACACATGACAACAACCCAGACCGCCGCCGAGAGCGGGGCGGTCCCCGGTAATTCCATCCGGCCGGGCGCCACTCTGTGGCTGACCGGCCTGCCCAGCGCGGGCAAGACCACCCTGGCCCGCGCGCTGATCGAGGTGCTGGCCGACCGCGGCGTGGACACCGAGCTGCTGGACGGCGACGAGGTGCGCACGCATCTGTCCGCCGGGCTAGGCTTCTCCAAGCAGGACCGCGACACCCAGGTCACCAGGATCGGTTTCGTCGCCGAACTGCTGGCCCGGCACGGCGTCCTGGTCCTGGTGCCGGTGATCGCGCCCTACGCCGACGCCCGGGACAAGGTGCGCGCCCAGCACGCCGAACGGGGCACCCCGCTGCTGCAGGTACACCTGTCCACACCCATCGACGTGTGTGCGGATCGCGACGTGAAGGGCCTGTACGCCAAGGCCTTCCGCGGCGAGATCAGCTCGATGACCGGCGTCGACGACCCCTACGAGGTGCCGGTCGACCCGGACCTGCGGATCGACACGTCGGCGGTCGACCGGGATGCCTCGGTCGCGTTGCTGCTGAACCTGCTCGCGGAAAGAGGACTGGCATGACTGTGACAATCCGCGAAATCCAGGATCGACCGGCGACCCGCCGGGTCGACAGCCCGCATCTGCGCGCGCTGGAATCCGAATCCATCCACATCCTGCGGGAGGTGGCCGGACAGTTCGACAAGCCGGTCATCCTGTTCTCCGCCGGCAAGGACTCGGTGCTGGTGTTGCACCTGGCCCGCAAGGCCTTTCACCCCGCGCCGTTGCCGTTCTCACTGCTGCACGTCGACACCGGGCACAACTTCCCGGAGGTGCTGGCCTACCGGGACCGGGTGGTCGCGGCCGGCGGCCTGCGGCTGGCCGTGGCCAAGGTGCAGGACTGGATCGACGACGGGCGGCTCACCGAGCGGCCCGACGGCACCCGCAACCCCCTGCAGACCGTCCCGCTGGTCGACACCATCGCCGCCGAGAAGTTCGACGCGGTGATCGGCGGGGCCCGCCGCGACGAGGAACGGGCCAGGGCCAAGGAGCGGATCTTCTCGC
>DATDBV010000040.1:0-2818 GCA_036524715.1 Nakamurella sp.
CTGGTAGGCCTGCTGATCCGCAGCTTGCTCGTCGGCGTTGGCCTGCTTCTCCGCGGCCTTCTTGGCCTGGTGCCGATTCACCGCTCCCGCGGTCGCGGTCGCGGTTCCCGCGACCACCGCGGTGCGCGCCACGGTGCCGACCAGCCCGGGCCTACCCACACGTCCCACTCGTCTGAACATTCGTCGCTCTCCTCGATCCAGTCCTGCCCGGATGTCACCGACCGCATCGGGCGTGTCGAGTGTGCCACGACCGAACCAGGGGCGGACCGCCGGTCCGGGGTCAGGGCGTCCAGTGGTCGACCGGTGGCCGCGTGTGCAGGACCCGCCCGGCCGACGCCCGGCTGGACGGGAACGACGCGAAGTCCGATCGTCCCAACACGCGGCCGGCCACGCTGTTCATCGTGTCGATGTCGTTGTCGAATCCACCGTGGGACGTGGACGAACTGCGGCGGCCCGGCGGGACATCCGGGCCGCTCGGTGACCAGATCACCTCGGCGGCCCGCTGCTGCACCGGATCCAGCCCGAATGCGGCCAGCAGTTCCCGGCTGTCCCGGATCGAGCGTTCCATGCCGATCAGCGGGGTGTCGGCCGGGTCCTCGAACATCTCGCTGACCAGGTACAGCAGGGACTTCTTGTACATCCCGAAGCACGAGTCGGCCAGCTCTGCGTCGGCGGTCATGGTGTAGAGCACGAACCGGTCGATGCCGGCGCCGACCATCGGCAGGAGGGTGGCCTCGAAGTCATCCACCCGCAATGCCGGGGCCAGTAGCTGCAGCGACCCGAAGGCGGGGACCCCCAGCGCACCGGCAGTCGGCACGAACTGCGAGTGGAAGATCGCGCCGGCCGAGTGACCGGCCGCGTGCACGCTGATCCTTCCGGGGTGTTCGGCACAGAACTGGGCGAGCCGGTCCGCGACGTAGCGGGCGCCACCACCCGGTCGGGAAGCGGTCCGGGCATTGCGCTTGACCGACTGCCACGGGGCGCCTCGGCCCCCGACCGGCTCCAGCCCGACGATGGATGCAATGGAGCGGAAGGTGTCGGTGAGCCCGGTCTCCCAGACGAAATGGATCGGGTAGGCGCCGTTGCGCACCCACCACGGGACGTGGTCCGCGGCGATCCGCAGACCCGCGCGCTCGGACACGATCCCGCCGTGCGCCCAGAAGATGACCGGGACCCGACCCGGACGCCCGGCCAGGAAACGCGGCAGGTGCTCGTCGAAGATCGCGTCGACGTGCGCCGGCGTCGTCTGCATGATCCCGTCGTCGGAGAACGCACCACCGGTCAGGTTGACGACGTAGGGGAGAAGCGCCTCCAGGTCCTGGTCGTCATCGTCGTCGAACCCGTCATCCAGGGGAGCCAGCGGGTCGGTCACGTCGACGGACAACCGGAGACCTCCCCTACGGATCTGCTGCACGAACACGACAATGCTGACGTATCGCGATCCCGGGAACAACCGAGTTACGGCGAACGCGTGACGATCCGAGGTTCCGGCTCCTCCGGATCGCCCTTCTCGGCCCGCTCGGCGGCTTGCCGTTCCTCGTATTCCTGCACCCCGTGCTCCGCCCAGTGGGCGATTCCCTGGTGGCTGCGATCGTGCGCGTCGTCAGCGGCGGTCATGGTGCCAGCATTCCCCGCCAATGTGACGGGCGCACGACGGCGCGCGCACAGCTCACACCGGTGTCCGATTTGTCGATATCGCGGGAACGCCGAACTACTCGCTGCCGGGCCGCCCGTGGCAGAGCTTGTACTTCTTGCCCGATCCGCAAGGACAGGGCGCGTTTCGGGACGGCTTGCTCCCGGTCGCGGTGGCGCTGCCCGACTTGCCGCCAGCGGCGCCGCCGCCGGTGCGCCGGGTTTCGGTGCCGCCGTCCTCGGTCGGGCCGCTGTAGGTCAGCGGGATTGCCGCCGGCGGACCGCCCAGGCCCTTCCCCCGCAGCGCCGACGCCGACGTGGTGGCCGTGGCGGTCGCCGCTGCCTGGTCGGTCGGCAGCGCTTCCACCGGGCGCATCCGTCGTCGTGGCTGGGCCGGTCGCCCATCGCCATCGGCCGAAGCGGCCTTGGCCGGCGCCGGCGCGGGCGCACCGTTGCCCGTCGGCGCAGCGCCGCCGGCCGCGAGCGCAGTCGACGCCGCCGAGGTAGCGGTGACCCCCGGCGCGGCCGGCGCGGCGGCCGGTTGCTCGCCCGCTGGTACCACCTGGACCTGCAGGTTGTACAGGAACCCGACCGACTCCTCCTTGAGCGAGTCGAGCATCGCGGCGAACATGTCGTAGCCCTCGCGCTGATACTCGACCAGCGGGTCGCGCTGCGCCATCGCCCGCAGTCCGATGCCCTCCTTGAGGTAGTCCATCTCGTACAGGTGCACGCGCCACTTGCGGTCGAGCACCGACAGCACCACCCGTCGCTCCAACTCCCGGGTGATCGGCGCCGTCAGCGCCTCCTCCCGTTTGGTCCAGGCGGCTCGCGCATCAGACAAGGTCGCCTCCCTCAGGGAGACCTTGGTCAGGTCGCCGTGCTCCTTGGCGATCGACTCGGGAGTCACCGAGATCGGGTACAGCGTCTTGAGCGCCGTCCACAGGGTGTCGGTGTCCCAATCCTCGGCGTAGCCCTGGGCGGTGGCCCCGTCCACGTAGGCGGTGATCACATCGGTGATCATGTTCTGCACCTGCAGGTGCAGGTCCTCGCCGTCCAGCACCCGGCGCCGCTCGTCGTAGATGACGGTGCGCTGCTTGTTCATCACCTCGTCGTACTTGAGCACGTTCTTGCGGATCTCGAAGTTCTGCTGCTCGACCTGGGTCTGCGCGCTCTTGATCGCCTTGGA
>DATDBV010000041.1:0-10659 GCA_036524715.1 Nakamurella sp.
CGCCACCCTCCGCGGTCGGCGCCGTGAGCGCCGACCCCACTCCGCCGGGCGGATCGCCGCACGGATTCAGCGGAGAACCGTCCTGGCCGTAGTCCACGAAGTTGAAGCTCGCCCCGTCACCCCCGCTGGCATACAGCTGACCGTCCCCACCGAACGCGACCGCACCGATGGAGTGACTGGAGTACTGCTGGCACCAGTCCTCGACCAGCACCTGCTCCGGACCGGTCATGACATCACCAGACGCCTGCAGCCGGGACAGCCGCCCGCTGACCACGCAGCCGTCGCCGGTCGGGCCCGGCGGAGTCGGGCACGGGTCGGAGTACACCCCGCCCGTGCCCCACCGGGGCGCGGGCGCAGCAGAACCCAGCTCGTGGTCGTAGGTGTACAGCACGTACACCGACGGATCCGACGGGAAGTTCGGGGCGAGGGCCAGGCCCAGCAGGCCCCGGTCCCAGAAGTTGTAGACGTTCACGTTCAGGTCCGCGAACACGGTCGGAGTGGGATCCGCCAGAGAGTCGAAAACCTTGATCACCCCGCGCTTCTCTGCCACGAACACCCGGCCGTCGGCCGAGAACCGGACCACCGTCGGGTTGGTCAAGCCGGCGAACACCGTCGATTCGGCGAAGCCCGCTGGCAGGGTCGCGGCGATCACCGACGGCGCCGTCGGCACCACGATCAGGATCTGAAGCGCCAGCAGCGTCACCACCGTCATGACCGTTCGATGTCGACGACCTCCTCGGTGAGCAGGCATCTTCAGCCTCCCAAAGTGCGCGCGCCGCACCGCCAATCACCATCATGTAAGCAGATAGTGATCCGATCGGGCGAACTGGTCTGTTCGGGTGGCACCAGCATCGTCCGGCACGCACATGATCGCAACCGGTGAGCAGTTCAAGATGGTGGTGTGGACCCGGATGGAGTCACCGGAGGCCTCAGCGACCGAGCTGTCCGCGCAGGGCTCCCGCCGGGAACTGGGCGTTGTGCACGTTGACGTAGTAGCTGGCGGGATCGACCAGGATCGCCCGGATCACCGCCCGGTCCGCGCTGACGCAGCCGCTGGACGCTCCGGTGGTCGGCGGCGGGTTCAGACCGACCACCACGGGTCCGGCCGCGCCCGCCGCGCCGACATGGATGTGCGCGGCCGTCGCCGGGGCGATACCGGTCACGGTCAGCTCGAAGCACACCAACCCCAGGCCGGGGTTGAGTCGCAAGGCTGCCGTGCCGCTCCCGTCGGGGTCGCCCGGTCCGGGAACCTCCTGGGCGCCGGTCAACTCGGTGTCCAGCGGCCGACCCCGTTGTCCGCAATGGCGGTCTGGGGCGCACCGACCGCCAGTAGGACAGCAGCGCACAACACTGTCAGACAGGGCGAATACGCATGACCCCTCCTCGGTGAGACTGCACCAGACCACGTTTGGAATGATGCTGCGGGCCGGAACGCAAGGCATGGCTACTGGTCCGCCCAGTACGCGGCCAGACCGACCATCGACCACTCGCGTTCCGGGTCGGCCGGTACAGGGGGTTCATCGCGAACACCGTTGCGCGGGCCGTGCCGGCCGTGGTGGTCCCGTGCGCGATCACGGCCGCGCCCGCCGACGCGGACTGGGCGTCCAGCAACCACAGGCCCGAGCCGACGATCTATCGGGATCTGTCGGGAAGCGACCGTCGACGCTCATCGTCGCCGGGACCGAGGTGAACCAGGTGGGCGGATCCATGATTGCCGTGTCGCGGGCCGGGCTCCCGCCGGTGACCGGACTGGCGGTGCCGCCGACGTTGTCCAGGTAAACGATGGCTGCGACCGTTGCCCGAACGGGCCACCGGGGGTGAGGCCGGACACCAACCCGCCGGTGTTGAGGCAGTTGGCGCCGTTCGCGCCGGCGCCCATGTAGCCGCCGCCGGCCGCGAAGAACACCTGCAGCCGCGCCCGCGCCGTGGGCTGCGTGGCAGGCGGGTATCCGCCCGTATTCCAGATGACGTCGTAGCCGGGGAGCGGGTCGTCCGCCGCGGTGTTCAGCGCCGCGGTGCTCATGAAACGTGGCGTGAAGCCGAGGTTCTGCAGCGACCAGACGTCCTGGTTGACCGCGCCGGTGAGCACCAGGATGCGTGGCATCCGGTCGATCGGCTCGGTCGGGGGTGCCGTCGAGCCCACTCGGTGGAACCACACGTCGTTGCTGCGGCCGATTGAGGCCAGCCGGACCTTGGTCGCCGGGTCCGCGGCGAAGATCGCGCTGCCCGTCGGGAGTGCCGTGCCGCTCGCCGACGTCGACGGCGCCAGGGCCAGTCGCGCGGTCAGGCCCTGGTCCGTGAGCGCGTTGAGGGTGCGTACGGCGGTCGGGGAGTCGATCGTGAGCGCGTAGCCGGTGGCGGTGCCGGGTTCGACCCCGCCGCGCAGGTGGCTCGCCTTGAGGATGCGGTTCGTGCGCGGGGTGAAGGCGGCCTCCGGTGGCACCCGGACCACGTCGGCGCCCCAGAGGTAGCCGTGGCTCCAGGCCGCCGGCGGCGCGTAGAGGATGCTGATCTCCTCGGAGATGTCGGCGCCGATGCCCAGGGCTGTGTCCGCCAGTCCCCGGAACGCCTGGTTCATGAACACCACGTACGAGCCGGCCGGGTAGCTCACCCCGTCGGAGGTGTAGGCCTGCTTGAGCTCCTCGACCCGAATCCCGTTGAACAGCAGCCAGTCCACAAGCCGGTTCGCCTCGGGCTCGCTGCGCTGGGCAGCGCCCATCGGGACGAGGTAGGCGGTCGGGAATTCCTGCATCCAGTTGTTGTCGACGTCGAACGGCGGCTCGCAGCACTGCGGTCGGGGAGCGTTGGTGACGCGTGATTGTAGTTGGGGCGCGGTGCGGGGTCTCCACTTGCGATCAATCGGCAATTCCCCGGCATCGGGGCATCCACGAAAGTTGACAAACAGGACTGAGACGGCGCCTTAACGATTGGCGTCGGCTGCTGTCACCGGCTGGTCGTACCCAGGTAGGCCAGGACGGCCGCGACCCGGCGATGGGTGTGCGGCTGCTGGTCGTGGCCGAGTTTGGTGAAGATTGAACCGATGTGCTTTTCTACGACCGATTCCGACAGGTGCAGGGTCTGGGCGATACCGGTGTTGGCCAGACCGCGGGCCATCTCGCGCAGCACGTCGCGTTCCCGCGGGGTGAGTGAGTCGATGCCTCGGGGGGCGAGGGCGCGGTGCCGCCCGATCAGGGTGTCCACGATGCGGCTGTCGAGCGCGGTCCGGCCGGCCCGAACCTCCTCAAGGGCGCGCATCAGCTCGGTCAGGTCGCCGACCCGCTCCTTGAGCAGGTACGCCAGGCCGTCGGTGCCGTGGGCCAGCAACGCGTCGGCGTAGGACCCGTCGGCGTGCTGAGACAGCACCACGATCCCGATGCCCGGGTGCGCCGACCTGATGGTGTGCGCGGCCTCGATCCCCTCGGTTGCTTCCGGCATCCGGATGTCGGTGATCACCGCATCCGGCAGGAACCGGTCGACCGCCTTGACCAGCTCCGGTGCATTGCCGACAGCGGCGCAGACCTCCACCTGTCCGGAGTCTTCGAGCAGCGCCCGCAGCCCCTCTCGCAGTAGGTAGTGATCGTCGGCGATCACCACCCGCAACGGGTTCGCGGTGGTCATGGTCCCGCCGGCACCACGGCCGTCAACGTCGTGCCCGCACCCGGCGCCGACTGCACGTCGAGTGTGCCGCCCACGGCGGCGATCCGGTCGTGCAGCCCGGTGAGCCCGCTGGACCCGTTGACGCGTGCCGGCTCGAACCCGCGGCCGTCGTCGGTGACGCGTATCCGCAGTTTCCCCGCGTCGAACAAGAGCGCGATCGTGGCGTTCCAGCTGGATGCGGGACCGGGAGCGTGGCCGGCCGCCGGCCGGTGGGCCGCAGGTGATCGTGCCGAGGTCGTCGTGGCCGTACAGCAGCCGGGCGGACAGCGCGGGCCGCTCGTCGTCGGCCCGGGCCCGGCCCACATGAACCGTTTCGGCGTCGACCACCTCGAGCCGCACCCATTCGGTGCCGAGGCCCTCCATCGCGGTCTCCGCGATCGACCCGGTGAGCGCCCTCCGGTCCAGAGTCCGCTCGAGGGTTTCGCCCAGGCGCAGCAGCAGCTCGTCACGGGAGATCTGCTGGCCGAAGGCGAGCCGCTCGGCGCGGCGGACCAGCGTGCGCCGGACCGGGTCGAGCAGCAACGCCGCAACGACGGCCACGATCACCGCGACATACAAGTCACCGCCGCCCACGGTCGCTCCCAGCCCGCCGGCCACGGCCACGTAGACCCCCACGACCAGGGCCGACAGGGCCAGGTAGGACAGCGTGCGGCGGGCCGCGCCGAGCGCGTCAAACAGGCCCGGCGCGGCGATGCCGATGCCCATCGCGACGGGCAGCATCAGCTGGCTGGCGATGGCGACACCCTCGCCCAGCGGCCGCGGCAACGCGCTCGCATCGGCGAGGCCACTGAGCACGGTGCCGAGCACCAGAACAATCACGGCCAGCAGCGGCCACGCCAGCCGGCGCCGGTCGGCCTCGGCCAACCGGCGATAGCGGGCGATGGCCACCACCGCGCCCACGACCGGGCCAAAGGCGAGCAGCCAGTCGTCGACCACCAGCGCCGCGGGCGACAGCCGCGCGAATGCCGGAACGTACCAGGGGCTGTCGACCACCGGCACGGCCAGCCCGTCGGACTCGCCGCTGAACTGCACCACCCACGCCGGTACGACCTCGACGCAGGTGACCAGCAGCGCCACCGGCAGCAGCGCCGCCACCACGACCAGCCCACGCACCAACCAGCCCTCGACCGCGAACACCCGCCGGCCATGGGGATAGCGGATCAGCGCCTCGACCTCGGCCGCGACGAACAAGTACCCCAGGGCCTGGGTCGCCGTGTTGAACAGGACGAACCCGGCCCCCCGTGCGCCGGCCTGCACCCGGACCAACAACTCGGCGGACACCGCGATCCAGGTCAGCGCCACACAACCGAACAACAGCAGGGCCACCGCGGCCCGATTCGCCGGCTGAACCGTCACCACCCACAGGCCCACGACGTACGTCGCCAGGAAGGTCAGCGCCCACTGCGGCCCCACGCTGCCCAGCGCGTTCGCACGGATCAGCTCCACACCACCCACGACCGCGGCCGCGGCGCCCCAACCAGCCAGCAGCCCACGGGTGACTCGGGTCATCACCCACCAATGGTTCCACCCCCGCACGGTGGCGGGGACGGGGGCAATCCCCCAGATCCTGGGTGGTGGCCCACTCCCAGATGACCGATGGTCAGCCGCGTTCCCGGCCAGGCCGCCGGCTCCTACCGTCCTGAACATGACTCCGTCCCCCGGCACCCCCGTCGACCGCATGCTCACTGCCTCGCTGGTGCTCGCACCCGCACTCACCCTGATCGCGTCCCTGCTCTTCGCCGGCCGGGGCTGGGACGACGGCGCCGCCGGCGCCGTCCAGGTCATCGCCGGCGTCCTGGACATCCTGCTCGTCGTCCGCCTCGTCACCTGGCTCGACACCCTGCCCCGGACCGCGGCCCTGGTGCTCGGCCTGGGCGCGCTCGGCGCCGGCGGCTGGGTCGCCTACGGCATCAACACCATCGAGACCTCACTCGGCAACGTCGACCTCGTCGACGTCTCCGGCGCCGCCACCATCATCAAACCGCTCGGCCTGTGCTGGCCCGCCATGCTCATCGTCGTCGGCGCCGCGCTGCTGCGCACCCGGCGGGCGCCGATCCCGTGCGCCCTGGGCGTCCTACTCGCCGGGGTGCTGCTGCCGATCTCACGAATTGGCAACATCGCGCCGCTGGCCATCGTGGTCGACGTCCTCGTGCTGGCCAGCCTCACGACGATCCCGTTGCTGACCCGCGAGGCCGCGCAGGCCCGCACCGATCGGATGCGCGCTCCCGCCGCAACATGATCCCGGGACCATGCCCTGACCACCGCTCACAGCACGCCCGGCCGGCAACACCGGGCCGGCGGGGCGAGCCACCAGCGGACCGTCGAGGGGCATCCCTAGCGCGCTGGCCTCAAGCTCGGCGTCTCCGAGCGCGCCGCGCTGGCGGAGGTCCTCGGAGTCGAGTAGCGCACTACTCGCGCTGCCGCTCCGCCACAGGAACTGTTCGCACCCAGCCATGAGGAGGAGCCATGACCACCATCCACGTGCCGGCCGGAGAGGGCCGACGCTACCCCATGATCGACGGCGACCATGTAGCCAAGGCCGCAGTCCAGGACGCCGGCGGCGCCTTCAAGGTCTTCGAGGTGATCGCTCCCGCCGCACCGATGGCGCCCCTGCACATCTCGCCGTGGACCGACGTGCTGTTCCTGCTCGAGGGCCGGATCACCGTGCTGGTCGACGGCACGTCGTACGACGTGGAGCCCGGCGGGCTCGTCGGCGTCCCGGCCGGGACGCCGGCCACCTTCGAAGTCGTCGGGGAGAGGTCTCGGCTGCTGGTGGTCACTTCCGGCGACGGCGCCGGGAGATTTTTCGCCGACTTCGCCCGTTCCGTTACGGCGGACCGACCGGCCGAGGAGTCTATGGAGGCGATTCTGTCGGTGACGATGCGCCACGGCGTAGCGCTCGCGGGTAGGTGAGCACGATGCATGCCGCGCCGCGCCGGACTGGCTCGATCGACGGTCCGGCACCCGGGCGAACACACCTGCCGGCACACCACCACCGGCCGCGGACCAGCAGCGGCAGCGAAGTGTCGGCCACGTCGAACTCGCGCGTGCGTGATGGCGGCCCGGGGCAAGCCTCCGCCGAGGCCCATGATCGAGGCGCTGAAGGCGCAACACCCATCAAGGAGGCAGCATGAAGACCGTCATCGCAATGGTGGCCCTGGCCGTCACCTCCACGGTAGTAGCCACGCCGACAACTGCCGACAGCCCGGCCCGTGTGCGTGAGCTCACCTGTACCAACGGCACCGTGTTCGTGGGGCAGCAGGTGCGCATGGGCAGCGGCCGACCCCCGCACGTGTGGCGCAACGTGGACCCGGGCGGCTCACCGGGTGCGTTCACGTTTCACGCCGCGTCGGTCACCGCCCAGGACGGGACCGTGCTGGAGAACGAGACCTGGGACAACGCCTCGGGAGTCGACAGGAATCACGTCCTGATCGTCTGCAGCTTCGTGATCCCAATCGGCCCCCTGACGGGACACACTGCCCACTTCGAGGGGTTCTTCGTCCCGTAAAGACCGTCGCCCGCGGCGATCGGCTGCCCCGGCCGGCCCACGCAGGCTCGAGCACGTCAATCGCGACGTGCAGATCCCCGGTCTGGCGGTTCTTCTCGGCCGCGCGCAGGTCCGCCGCAAGCTGCCGTCGGTTGGGCTGGCTCGGTGAGATGTCACCAATCTGCTCATTTCGATGCGGTCTGATCAGCACCAACCGCTCCGCCAACGGATCAGGCACCGGGTCGGGCAGGGACCTACCACAAGCGACAAGTTCTAGCAACTGAACACTTCAGTGATTACCCAGTGAGTCCTACGGTAAGTCTGTTGTGGTCCGGTCGTCACGGATGGCAACCTCGCTGATGATCGTCACATCGCAGGGAACGAGTTGGAGAGGCCATGACTGGCCAGCACACCCGAACCAATCCGCATAACCCGCTCCCTCCCGAGGTGGCGCAAGGATTCGAGCACATCGCAGCGGAAGAGGCCGCGGCCACAGCCCGAAGAATCGAGATCGCGAAACGCGCCAGGCCGACCCAGGAGGAGCGGGACCTGGATCTGGAGATGGCGTTGCTCGGCAGAATGCCGGCGGCCGACGCGAGCGACCTCCGCGAGCGGGCGTCGGTGCTGAAGGCGCAGCAGTTGGAGCGCCTGCAGGTGGAGGACACACCGTATCCCGCGTCCTATGCAGATCGAACCCCGATGGAGTTCGAGCCGCCCGCGCCGACCGACACGCAATTCTGGGCCGCCGACTGGAACTGGTTCGCCAGTCCTGCGTTCTCGGTGCGAGGCTTGGCCGACGGCATCCATTTCTCCGGCAAGAAGACCTCGGACAGCGGTTCTCTGCAGTTCTACAACTACGGTGTGAAGTCCCGCTACGGGATCTCGCACGACCGCATTCCGCCGAGCGCCACCGGACGATGGCGCTCGGCGCCGCAGGTGGAGCTGTTCGGCAGGCTGTTGACGTACACCGGCGCTTACGACATCTTCTCCGGGGACTGCTGGAGCAAGTGCTGGATAGTGCGGCGACAGACCCTCACGCAGCACCTCTTCGGGCCCAGCGGGCCGGTCCCTACCGTCATCGGCGAGGCTGTCGACGTCCAGAACATCTTCCACGAGGAGAATCGGCACGCGGATCGGGAGTTCCGCCTACCGGGCACCCAGCCGATGCCGTCGGTCGTGGTGAACCGGATCTTCGGTGGCCTGACCGTCTGGGCGGAACTGGAGGTGCGGTTCGACATCCAGCTCGAAGGGACAGCGTTCCACTGGATCTATCCGTCGGACGTCCTGCTCCGCATGTTCCAGTGGCCGCTTCTCCCGAACGCCTGAGGAGGCCGGCATGACTGTGAAGCTCTGCCGGCCGTCCCGCCCCTCCACCGTGATCGCAACCGCACTGCAGCTCTGGCTGCCCCGACGGGTGGACAACCCCGCTTCGTCAAGATCGAGACCCTGTATCCCATTACGCACATTCACACAGTCATGATCGTTGAAAGATCCCTATGTCCCCTGGCATCTCGTTCGTCAACGGAGCGTGTTCAGCGGAACAGGTTGGGCTTTACCGACCCCAGATGTACCGCTAGCCCCGTAATTCGCACATGGCCGTTGGTGGGGTGGCGGCCCCTGGGTGGCGTTGGCTATCGGCGGTCGTGCCAGTCTTCGGCGTCCTCGGCGGCTTGGATGGACAGGGCGTGTAGTTCGTTGATCAGTTCGCGGATGCGGCGGGCGTTGTCGAACCAGGGTCGGTAGCGCTGTTCCTGTTCGTCGGTGAGTTTGCGGGTGATGGGTTTGCCGGCGCTCTTGCGGATCCAGCTGCGGTACGGGCCGTGCAGCAGCGGTGGGTCGGCCTTGCAGCGGCAGCCCGGTTTGCCGCATTTGGTGCTGCGGGTGACGACGCTGCCGGGTAGGGCGTAGTCGATCTGGGCCAGTTCGGCCAGGATCTGGCGGGCTCTGGCCCGGTGCGGCGACTCGTCTGGCGTCACGACCTCGATTCAACCCTTCCGGCGTGTCGTCGACCGATCCTGAATGCTACATCATTCAAGATGATGGTGGGGTGACACACGAGGAGGTCCCGGGTGCATGCTCGCTACGGTCCGGCCAGCACCGAACAGGTGCTGGGTGCGTTGCCGGTGGTGGCCGCGGTGTGCCGGCGGCTGGACATCGCCGGGATCATCGACCGGGCCGCGCCGATCCGGGACATCGCCCTGGCCACCCACGGTCAGGTGATCGTCGCGATGATCGCGAACCGGTTGACCTCACCTACCCCGATGGTCCACCTCGGACAGTGGGCCAGGCAGTTCGCCGTGCAGCACGCGTTCGCGGTGGCGCCCGACGTGCTGGGCGACGACCGGATCGCCCGGGCGTTGGACGCGCTGGCCCCGGTCCTGGACCAGGTGACCGGGTCGGTCGGGGCCGCCGCGATCGGCTGCTACGGCATCGACGTGTCCCAGCTGCACTGGGACATGACCTCGATCAGCCTGCACGGCAACTACCAGAGCACCGACGAGGACTTCCCCCGGCCCCGGTTCGGCCACCCCAAGGACCGCCGCCCCGACCTGAAACAGATCCAGGCCGGCGTGGCCACCGCCGCCGACGGCGCGGTACCGGTGTTCTGGCGGCCCTACGACGGCGGCGCCGCCGAGGTCTGCCAGGTCGTCGGCACCATGCAGGCGCTGCGGCGCCTGGCCGGTCCCCGCCGGTTCCTGCTGGTCGGCGACTCGAAGCTGTTGTCCTACCCCAACATCGCCGCGATGACCGCCGCGACGGAGGTGCGGTTCCTGGCCCCGGCGTCCAAGGCGTTCGTGCCCGCCGGGGTGCTCGCCGGCCGCGACCACGACACGGCCACCCCGGTGGACTTCGTCGCCGCCCGGGACGCCCACCGGCCCGCCGACCAACGCGGCCGCTACCGGGTCGTCGAGGACACCATGACCATCACCGGACCACTCAAACGCGACCCCACGATCACCCTGCGGCGGGTCTTCGTGCACTCCTCGGCCCGCGCGGAGGCCGCCCGACACGCCCGGGCCAAGAAACTCGACCGGGCCCGCGACGACCTGTCCCGACTGTCCCGCGGCCTGGGCTCACGGCACTACCCGACACCGGACAAGGTCACCGCCCGGATCACCACCATCACCCGGCACCGCAATGTCGGCGACTACCTGCGCACCAGCGTCGGCACCGACGAGAACGGCAAACCCACCCTGCACTGGTCCTTCGACCAGGCCGCGATCGACGCCGAGGCCGCCACCGACGGCTGGTACGCCCTGCTGACCAACCTACCCGAAACCGTCACCGCCGCCCAGGTTCTCATCCGCTACAAGAACCAGCCCACCGCCAGCGAACGCCGCTACCACGACCTGAAAGGGCCGCTGGCCCTCGCGCCGATGTTCCTGCACACCAACCGCCGCATCACCGCGCTCATCGGCGTGGTCTGCCTGGCCCTGCTGATCTTCTGCCTGATCGAACGCGAGGCCCGCCGCAACCTCGCCCCGGCCACCAAGATCGACGGCCTCTACGCCGGC
>DATDBV010000042.1:0-3032 GCA_036524715.1 Nakamurella sp.
GACCTACATCGGCTATGCGAAGCAGCGGGCCGACCTGGCGGCCAAGACGGCGAAGCAGGCGAAGGCCAGGGCGACCGCCACCGCCAAGTCCGCGAAGTCAGCCGGCGTCCGCTACAAGGCATCGGCCAAGGCGACCGGCAAAGCCAAGAGCAAGGCGGCGGCGGCGAACAAGAAGGCGGCGCCCCACCGGAAGCGGATCGCGGCCACCGGCGCCGTCGCTGCCGCGGCCAAGGCCCAGGCGACGGCAGCCGCCACCGCGGCCAAGGCGGCCGCCAAGGAGCTGAAGGCGGCGAACAAGGCCGTCAAGAAGGCGAAGAAGAAGTCGAAGAAGACCCGGGCGGCCGCCGCGGCGCGGGCCACCGCGGCAGCCGCCCGGGTCGCCGCCACCGCGGCCGCCGCCCGGACGACGGCCGCTCGTGCGTCGGCCACCGGAACCGCGTACGCCGCCGCTGTGGCGGCTGGGCGCACCCAGGTGTCGGCGGCCGACGCCGCGAACGCCCGCTACCAGGCCCTGGCCAGGGCCACCGCCGGTGCGCGCACGACCGCGATCCGGACGTCCGCCGCGTCGACGTCGGCCAAGGCGGCTGCCACGAGGGCCACCCGTTCGGCCGCCGCCACCAAGAGGGCCGCGGGTCCGAACGCGAGCTGGGCGCCCCGCAACTACATGACGTTCAACAACCCGAAAGGGTCCAAGGCCAAGCGGTATCGGATCATCACCGACTTCAACAAGGCCATCAGCTCCGTCCCCGCCGGTGGCGAGATCCGGATGGCGATGTACCTGTTCGACATCAAGAGCGTCGCCAGCAGCCTGATCGCCGCCGACAAGCGTGGGGTCAGCGTGCAGATCGTGATCGACGGCGAGGAGAGCAACAAGCACATCCGCAAGGTCAAGCGGGCGCTGGGCAAGAACAAGAAGAGTCGCTCGTTCGTCGCCACCTGCGCGCACAGCTGCTTGTCCAAGGCCGCCTCGGTCATCCACGCCAAGTACTACCTGTTCTCCGTGGCCGGCCAGCGCAAGTACGTGTCCATGATCAGCTCGGCGAACCCGTACACCGGCAACACCTCACTGAGCTGGAACAACAACCACGTGATCGTCGCCGACAAGGTGATCTACGACTCGCTGAACCGCTACTTCCACGACATGATCAAGGACAAGTCGAACCGGAAGTACCACCGCACCACGACCAGCGGCAAGTACAAGATCTTCCTGTACCCGCAGACCCCGAAGAAGCCCAACGACGTCGTCTGGATGAACGCCCTGAACCAGGTCACCTGCAGCACGGGCAAGGGCTACGGCAGCGCCAACGGTCGGACCGTCATCCGGGTCGCCAACTGGGGTTGGTCGAGCCCGCGGATCGATGTGGCCAAGCGTCTCGTCCAGCTGCAGGCGCAGGGCTGCAACGTGCAGGTGATGGTCAACCGCGGTCGGATCACCAAACCGGTCCTCAAGACGTTGCTGACCAAGACCAAGCGCGGTCAGATGCCGGTCTACGACGGCTGGTACGACGGTGACGGCGACGGGTTCGCGCGTCTGTACGTGCACCACAAGATGATGACGATCAACGGGCGGATGGCCGGCAAGGACGTCAAGATCACCTGGACCGGATCGCAGAACTTCACCGGCCCCGGCACCTTGACCAACACCGACCTCGTGCTGCGGATCGTCGATCCGCAGGTCACCACGGCGTACGAGAAGAACTTCGCCTACATCCGCGGCAAGGCGACCAAGCGGATGAAGAAGGTGCCGTGGTCGGTCGGCCGCACGGGACTGGCTATCTGACGCCGCGCCACCCGGTCAGCGAGGACCCTGCTCGTTGCCCTGCCCGTCCCGCGGATCTCGCGACTCGGGGGTGTCCTCGTCGGGCCTGCCGCCCGGCAACCCGTTGCGGAAGTCGGAGTAGTCCCGGCTGCTGACCAGGTCGGCCGGCGGGGCGTTGAAGCTCTGCATCGCCTTGCCCGTCAGGTACGCCTCCATGGCCGGCTTCCAGATCTCCTGCCCTGCGTCGCCGCTACCCGAGCCCTCCAGGGACCGGCCGGTGGACGGGACGGTGTAGCCCTTGAGCCCCGTCGAGCGGTAGCTCGCCTTCGCTTTCAGGAACGGAGCGCGGCTGTTGTCGATGCTGATCATCGCGGCGCCCGCGACCTGCGGGGTGTAGCCGGCGAACCAGACTGCCGCATTGCTGTCGATGGTGCCGGTCTTGCCGGCCTGGGGCCGTCCGTCGGCGGTCAGCACACGGCGACCGGTGCCCTTGGTCATCACCGAGGAGAGCAGGGAGTTCATCGCGTTGGCGACGTCTTCGCTGATCACCCGTTCGCAGTTGGCACTCGGCACCGCGCGGGCCTGACCCGTGCTGTCGGTGATCGACTCGAGGATGATCGGATCGCAGTGGACGCCACCGGATGCGAAGGTCGCGTAGGCCTCGGCCACCGAGAGCGGGCTGACTTCCAGGGTGCCCAGGGTGAACGACGGCTTGTCGTCGTAGGAGCTGACCGGCGCATCCTTCGTGCTCGACTCGATGCCCAGCTTCTCGGCCATCTGCGTCACCTTGCACATGCCGACGTCGAGAGCGAGCTGGACGAAGTAGGTGTTCACCGAAGACTCCGCGGCCCGGTACATGTCCATCGTGCCGTTGACCCCGGTGGAGTTGCTGACCCGCCAGCTGCCGGCCACCTGGCTGGGCCCGTCGCAGGTCTCGAAGGTGCGACCCGAGAAGTCCATGGTGCGCGCCGCGTTGTAGCGCTTGGACAACGGGATGCCCTCCTCCAGCGCCGCCGCCGCGGTGAAGGCCTTGAACGTCGAGCCGGCCTGGAACCCCTGTGCGCCACCCATCTCCGGGGACACGGAGTAGTTCCAGTAGGTCTGGCCCTTCTCGGTGTTGTCGCCCATCACCGGCCGGCTCTGCGCCATCGCCACGATCAGACCCGTGCCGGGCTCGATCATGTCCATCGCCGAGATGACCGGGTCGGTCGGACCGACGACCTTGCTGACCGCCTTCTGGGTCTGGTCCTGGGTGTCGGGATCGATCTTGGTC
>DATDBV010000043.1:0-7533 GCA_036524715.1 Nakamurella sp.
TTCTTCCGACCGCCAGGATTCCCGGGTGCGTCCAACGACCCCATCCCCGGCGCGCTCCACCCGAACAAGGCCGGCCAGGGCATCTACGCCGCGGTGCTGACCGGCCGCCTGTACTGACCGACCGACCCTCCCGCCCGCCCTGGCTGTCAGAATCCTGGGGTGAACCCCGGGAGACGCTGGATCGCCACGCTGGCCGCCGCCGCCCTGCTCGCCGGGTGCGCGCAGTCCACCGACCGGCGACTGGAGGAGGGTGCGCTCGAGGAGGTCACCGAGCAGCCTTTCTACGCGCTGCCAGACCCGATCCCGACCGGCAACCCCGGCGAGGTGGTGCGGACCGAGCAGCTGCAGTCGGCACCGGACGGCACGGTCGCCTGGCGGGTGATGTACCACTCGACGGACGTCACCGGAGCGGCCATCCTCACCTCCGCGGTGGTGATCGCGCCGACCGCCCCCTGGCCCGGTCCGGGCAGCCGGCCGGTGGTCGCCTGGGGTCACCCGACGACCGGCATGGCCGCCCGTTGCGCCCCGTCGAACGGCATCGACCCCTTCGACCTGATCGAGGGCATGACCGACCTGCTGGACGCCGGCTACGCGATCGCCGCCGCCGACTACCCCGGGATGGGCGTCGCCGGGCCCGACTCGTACCTGGTCGGCGTCACCGAGGGCAATAGCGTCCTGGACGCGGTGCGGGCCGCCCAGCACCTGGATCGGACCGGCGCCACCGCGGACGGCGACGTGCTGCTGTGGGGTCACTCGCAGGGCGGGCACGCGGTGCTGTTCGCGAGCCAGCAGGCACCGGCGTATGCGCCCGAGCTGAAGCTGAAAGCCGCCGCGGTGGCCGCGCCGGCGACCGAACTGGGCACCCTGCTGGACGACGACATCGGCGACGTCTCCGGGGTGTCGCTGGGGTCCTACGCCTTCCAGACCTACCAGAGCGTCTACGGCCCGAGCACGCCCGGGATGGCTCTCACCCAGGTGCTCACCGACGCCGGCGCGGCCGCCACACCGCAGATGGCCGCTCTGTGCCTGATCGGGCAGAACAGCCAGTTGCACGACATCGCCGGTCCCCTGGTCGGCAGCTATCTGCGCAACGATCCCGCCACCACCCAGCCATGGGCCGAAATCCTGGCCGAGAACACCCCGGGGAACAGCCCGATCACCGTCCCGCTGCTGGTCGCGCAGGGCGAGTCGGACGTCCTGGTGCACCCGGCGGCGACGGCGCAGTTCGTCGCGCAACAATGCGCGAAGGGCACGCACGTGATCTTCACGCAGTTCCCGGACACCGGTCACGGGCAGATCGCGCTGAAGGCCGTACCCGATGTGCTGAGCTTCTTCGCGGCCGTCCGGGCCGGCACACCGCCGGCCAGCACCTGCTGAACGGCTGCCGGCCGTGTCGAATTGTCCGTATTGACGTTATCGCGGAAACGTCCGGACGCGCTTCACCCCGCGGCGGACGCCTCCGGCGGCTGCCGCAGCCACCGTTCGAACGCCGGATTGCACAGGCACGCGGGCGAGCGCTTCCGGCGGATCAGCGCGATCGCCGCATCGGCGGTCATCCCGTCGAGCACCAGCGCGCGAGCGGCGACCAGGCTGGACCGATTGAGCCCGGCCTGGCAGTGCACCAGCGTCGGCGCCGCCTGCCGGCAGCTGTTCACCCAGGACGCGATCGCATCCACCTGATCCATCGCCTGATCGGTCTGGTCGTACATGCGCACCTCGAGCCGCGAGCGCAGCTCGTGCACGACCACGTACTGCTCCCACGGGTACAGCGACACCAGGTGCCCGATGAACGACGGCAGCACCAGCCCGTCCTCGCAGCCACCCAACCACAGGTTGTCGGTGATCTCGCTGATGAACGGCACGTCGAACGGCATCAGGCCGTGGGCGGAGATCCCCACCATTCGCTGCCGCCGCGGGTCGAACGCGATATCGATGCGGGACGGGTCGATGCTCACCGCACGAACTCTGCCAGGCCGGCGAGCAATCGGTCCACGTCGGAATCGTCGACATAGGGCGCCAGCCCCACCCGCAGGCCGCCGTCGTCGCCCAAACCCAGGAATCGCGACGCCTCGATCGCGTAGAACGACCCGGCCGGCGCGTTGATCCCCCGCTCGGCGAGGAACCGGTACGCCTGCTGCGGCGACCGCCCGGCGAAGGTGAGCAACAGGGTCGGGGTGCGACAAGCCGCCCGGGAGTGCACGGTGACACCGGGCAACCCCGCCAGGCCGGCCTCGATCCGCCGGCGCATCCGCTCCTCATGCTCGTCGATCGCCGTCATCGCCGCGATCAGCTGCTGCCGACGATCGCCCGCGACCCGATGCGCCTGCCCGGCCAGCCCGGCCAGGAAGTCCACCGCGGCGGTCGTCCCGGCCATCAGCTCGTACGGCAGGGTGCCCAGCTCGAACCGCTCGGGCACGTCGTCGGTGGACGGCAGCAGCTTGTCCGGCCGCAGCTTCGTCAACAGATCGACCCGGCCGGCCAGCACCCCGCAGTGCGGCCCGAGGAACTTGTAGGGCGAACACACCAGCAGGTCGGCGCCCAGGTCGGCGACGTCGATCGACACGTGCGCGGTGGCATGCACCGCGTCCACATAGGTCAGAGCGCCGACCGCGTGAGCGGCGTGCGTGATCGCGGCGACATCCGGCCGGGTGCCCAGCAGGTTGGACGCCGCGGTGACGGCGACCAACCGGGTCCGCTCTGACATCACTGCGATCACATCCGCTGTCGGCAGTTCGGCGGTGGCAGCGTCGAACTCGGCCCAGCGCACCGTCACCCCGGCCCGCTGCGCGGCGATCACCCAGGGCCGGATGTTGGCGTCGTGGTCCAACCGGGTGACCACGATCTCGTCGCCGGGTGCCCAGGTCACCGCCAGGTTCCTGGACATCTCGAAGGTCAGCGACGTCATACTGCGGCCGAAGACGATCCCTCCCGGGTCGGCGCCGAGCAGGTCGGCCATCGCGGCCCGGGCGGCCAGCACCGTGTCGTTGGCGACCCGTTCGGCGGCCGTCACCCGGCCCCGGTTGGCCACCCCTGCCCGGAAGGAGTCGGCCACTGCGTTGATCACAATGTCGGGTACCTGCGATCCGCCCGGGCCGTCGAAGTAGGCGACGCCGTGACCGAGGGCGGGAAAGTGCGCCCGCAGCGCCGGAACGTCGATCACGGTCCGAACTGGTCGTCGCCGGGCAGCCGCAGATCCGGCTTCTCCAGCTCCTCGACGTTGACGTCCTTGAACGTCACCACCCGGACGTTCTTGACGAAGCGGGCCGGCCGGTACATGTCCCACACCCAGGCGTCGGACATCCGCAGCTCGAAGTACATGTCGCCGTCCGGATTGCGGACCTGCAGGTCCACCGCGTTGCACAGGTAGAACCGGCGCTCGGTCTCCACCACGAACGAGAACTGGCCGACGATGTCGCGGTACTCCCGATAGAGCTGCAGCTCCATCTCGGTCTCGTACTGCTCGAGATCCTCGGCACTCACGCGCGCACCCCGTTCACGAGAACATCATCCCCTCGGCCCAGTGTTCGCCACACGGCAGCCGCCAGCTGCGCCGGTGCACGGCCGACGGTCCGTGCTCCCGCAGCGCCGCGACGTGTTCGGGGGTGCCGTATCCCTTGTTCAGCGCGAAACCGTACACCGGATAGCCCGGCGAGAGCTCGGTCAGGATCGCATCACGCTCGGTCTTGGCCAGCACGCTGGCCCCGGCCACCGCGGCGCAGGTCAGGTCAGCCTTGATCCGCACGTACACGGTCGGGTTGCAGATCTCCTCGGCCGGCTCGCGCAGGTAGTTGTGATTGCCGTCCAACAGCACCGCATCCACCGGTCCGGACAGCGCGGCGAGGGCCCGCCGGCCGGCGGTCCGCAAGGCGGCGATGATCCCCATGGAGTCGATCTCGTCGGCGCTGGAATGCCCGACCGCGTACTCGCTGGCCCAGCGACGCACCGGAGCCACCAGGGCCTGCCGCTCCTGCGGGGTCAGCAGCTTGGAGTCGGCCAGCCCGACCGGCACCCGCTTCACCGCTGGCGTGACCACGACCACGCCGACGGTCACCGGGCCGGCCAGCGCGCCCCGGCCGACCTCGTCCATCGCCGCGAGCCGGGTCACCCCGTCCCGCATGAGCAGTTTCTCCACCCGCAGATGCGGGCGGCGGACCGTCACCATCGCGGGGTCACCACCCGGCGTCCAGGTCGGGTGCGGAAATGGTTCCCCAGCGGGACGGCGGCATGACGATGAACACCGCCTTGCCGATCACGTTGTCGACCGGAACGGGTCCCTGGCAGTGGGCGCCGCCGGGCAGGGCCTGGCATTGGTAGGAGGAGTCGGCGGAATCGGAGCGGTGGTCCCCCATCACCCACAGCTCGCCGGCGGGCACGAAAACCGGGCCGAAGCAGCGCCGGGACATCTGGGTGGTGGTGCAATCCAGGTCGCCGGGGATGAACTCGAGAGGTTCGTAGATGTAGGGCTCGTCCAGCGAGTGCCCGTCGACGACGACGTTGCCGGCCCCGTCGCAGCACATCACCGTCTGCCCGCCGGTGGCGATGACCCGCTTGACGTAGTCCTTCTCGTTCGGCGGTGCGATGCCGACGACCGAGCCCAGGGACTGCATGACTTGCCCGAACCAGCTCGACGGCCCGGGAATGCGGGCCTCCGGCGCCCAGGTCGGCGGGCCGGAGAACACGACGACGTCCCCCGGCTCGGGGTCGCCGAAGTCGTAGACGATCTTGTTGGCCAGGATCCGGTCGCCGCCGGAGTTGGCGCCGTGCAGCGTCTGCTCCATCGACCCGGACGGGACGTAGTAGACCTTGGCGATGAACGTCTGGATGAGGAAGGTGAGCCCGAAAGCGATCACGATCAGGATCGGCAGTTCGACCCAGAACGGCCGCTTCTTCTTGGGTCGCTGGACCGGCTCGTCGGTTCCGACCGGCTCGTCTTTCTCGCGCTCGGACTCGCTCATCCCGCTCGTCAACAGGACCCGCCACCGGGACCGGTCAGCGGCCCTCGCGCTTTTCCTTGATCTTGGCGGCCTTGCCGCGCAGGTCGCGCAGGTAGTACAGCTTCGCCCGGCGCACGTCGCCGCGGGTGACCAGCTCGATCTTGTCCAGGTTCGGCGAGTGCACCGGGAAGGTGCGCTCGACGCCGACGCCGAAGCTGATCTTGCGGACGGTGAAGGTCTCGCGCACGCCGCCGCCCTGCTTGCGGATCACGTGGCCGGCGAAGACCTGGATCCGGGAGCGGTTGCCCTCGATGACCTTGACGTGCACCTTCACCGTGTCGCCGGGCCGGAAATCCGGAATGTCGGACCGCAGCGAAGCAGCGTCGAGTTCGTCCAGGGTGTTCATGGAAATCCTTAATCACAGGTCGTCAGGGCAACCGCCCCATTGTGCCAGAGCTGGTACCCGATCATTGAATCAGCAGGTCGGGGCGGTTCTCGATAGTGCGACGCCGCGATTCCTCCCGCCGGTAGGCGGCGACCGCCGCATGGTCGCCGCTGGTCAGCACCGACGGTACGGGCAGCCCCCGGTACACCGGTGGCCGGGTGTAGGACGGGGCCTCCACCAGCTGCTCGAGCGATCCGCTGAACGAGTCGTCCACCGCCGAGTCGGGGTTGCCCAGCACCCCGGGCAGCAGCCGGGTGACCGCCTCGACGATCACCATGGCGGCGACCTCCCCGCCGGCCAGCACGTAGTCGCCGATGCTCAGCTCCAACACCGGCAGCCGGGTCGCGGCATCGGTCACCACCCGCTGGTCGATGCCCTCGTACCGGCCGCAGGCGAACACCAGGTGCACGCGCCGGGCCAGCTCGACCGCCACCGGCTGGGTGAACCGGCGGCCGGCCGGGGTCGGCACCACCAGCGTGGCACCGGGGACGGCAACATCGTCGAGGGCCCGGCCCCACACGTCCGGCCTCATCACCATGCCCGGTCCCCCGCCGTAGGGCGTGTCGTCCACGGTGCGGTGCCGGTCGGTGGTCCAGTCCCGCAGGTCGTGGACGGCCAGCTCGACGCGGCCGTCGGCGATGGCCCGGCCCAGCAGCGACTCCCGCAGCGGCGCCAGGTAGGACGGGAAGATCGTGACGATGTCGATTCGCATGGTCGACGACATGGTCAGGCGAACATCCCGTCCGGCGGATCGACGACCAGGAAGCCGCCGGCCAGGTCGACCGTCGGCACCAGGGCCCGGACGAACGGCACCGCCTCGTCCGTCCCATCGGGCCGGCGTACCAGCAGCACCGGCGCGGCCGGCGGGTGCCACACCTCGATCACCTCGCCCAGCTCCCGGCCGGCGGCATCCCGCACGCCCAGTCCGATCAGCTGGTGGTCGTAGAACTCGTCGGGGTCGTCGACCTCGGGCAGCGTCTCGGCGGGAACGGTCAGCGAGGTGCCGCGCAGGGCCTCGGCGGCGTCCCGATCGTCGACGCCGGCGAACCGGACCAGCAGCAGGCCACCGGACCGCCGCCGGGTGGCGACGGTCAACGGTCCCCGGTCCGAATCCAGCACGGCGCCCGGCGCGAACCGCTCATCCGGGTCCTGGGTGCCGACCGCGATCGTCACGTCGCCGCGCAGGCCGTGCGGCCGGCCGATCCGGCCGACCATGATGTCCATCAGCGATTGCGCGGGCGCTAGCGGTCGGTGTCGACCACGTCGACCCTGATCCCGCGGCCGCCGATGGCGGTCATCACGGTGCGCAGCGCGGTGGCGGTGCGGCCGCCGCGACCGATGACCTTGCCCAGGTCGTCGGGGTGCACCCGGATCTGCAGGGTGCGCCCGCGACGCCCGGTGGTCATCTCGACGCTGACGTCGTCATCGTGGTCGACGATGCCCCGGACCAGATGTTCCAGGGCGTCCTCGAGCATGGTCACGACTCTTCGGCAGCGGGCTCATCGGCGGCGGGCTTGGTCGCCCGGCGCTTCGGGGTGGTGGCCGAACTGCCCGCGTCGGAGCCGACGGCGTTGATCGCGGCCTCGTACAGCGCGCGCTTGTCCGCCTTCACCGGCTGCGGCCGCAGGGTGCCCTCGGCGCCGGGCAGGCCCTTGAACTTCTGCCAGTCGCCGGTCACCCGGAGCAGCACCGCGACCGCGTCGGTGGGCTGCGCCCCGACTCCCAGCCAGTACTGCGCGCGGTCGGACCGCACGTCGATGAGGGACGGGTCCTCCTTGGGGTGGTACTTCCCGATCTCCTCGATCACCCGCCCGTCGCGCTTCTTGCGCGCGTCGACCACGACGATGCGGTACTGCGGCACCCGGACCTTGCCCAGGCGCTTCAAACGGATCTTGACGGACACGTCTGTGGTGTCTCCTTGACGGTTGTGTGTGGTGAGGTCCCGCTCACCAGGTGGGGAACACCGGGCCGGGTATCTCGATGGGCACTGGGCACCCGGGTGAGAGGGACCGGACGCACAGGACTCAGCGCGACATTGTGCCAGACCGCGCGACGCCGCCGAAAATCGGCAGGGGATGGCCGTGTGACCCTCCGGACGGCACACTCTGCGGCATGAGCCAGCAGCCGCCGCAACAGCCGCCGTACGGCGGACAA
>DATDBV010000044.1:0-7894 GCA_036524715.1 Nakamurella sp.
GGTACGACGCGGCGCGTGAGCCCGTCCGACCCGGCCGAGGTCACCGCCGAACTGGCCGCCGCCGACGCCGATGTGGATGCCTCGCGTGCGGCGAAAGCGGAGGCGACACAATAGGCCGGACGGCAAGGGAAAGCGGGAGACCGGGATGAGTGGCCGGGCGAAAGTGATCGGTCCCTCGATGGACGATGCCGGTGGGGTCTTCTCGCCGCCCGCGCTCGCCTTCGTCGCCGATCTGCACGACCGGTTCACGCTCCGCCTGGAGCATCTGCTGGCCGAGCGGCAGCGGCGTCACGACATGGTGGCGGTCGGGGAGACGCTGGACTTCCTGCCCGAGACGGCCGCCATTCGCAGCGGCGACTGGCAGGTGGCCACCGCCCGGGCGGACCTGGCGAACCATCGGCTGGTCGATCTGTCCGACACCCTCTCGCCGACCTGGCCGAACCTGGCGGCGGCCCTTTTCAGCGGACCGGGCGGCGCGGTCGTCGTCCGCCCGCGAGGCTTTCACCTGCCCGAGAAGCACCTGACGATCGACGGCCGGACGTCGGTGGCCACCCTGGTGGACGCCGGCCTGGCGATGTTCCACCACACCGCGGACGGTCTGGTGCTGTCACTGCCTATGCTCGAATCACATCTGGAGGCGCGGCTCTGGGCCGACCTGCTCACTTTCGCCGAGACGGTGCTCGATCGGCCGGTCGGGTCGATCCGGGTGACCGTCCCCATTGACACCGTCTGGGCCGCGTTCGAGGTGGACGAGCTGGTGTATGAGCTGCGGGATCGGGTGGTCGGCCTCGCTCCGGCGTGGTCCGGTTACCTGTTCTCGCTGGTCAAGGCCTTCCGCGGAGCCGGCACCGAGTATGTCTTGCCAGAGCGGGCCGCACTCGACGCGTCCGCCCCGTTCCTGCAGGCATGTGCCGGCTTGCTGGCGACCACCGCGCACCGCCGCGGTCTGGGCGGTTCGGCGCCCGATGTGACGATCACCGGTAAGGACCTGCTGGCCATTCGCTCGGTACCCTTGACCGTCACGCACGAGGGGCTTCGATCGACGATCGAGGTCGCGCTGGCCCACCTGGTCAACTGGCTGGCCGGCCGCGGCACGGTGACCGTCGGCGACGAGGTGGTGGACGCACCGACCGCCGAACTGTGCCGCAGCCAGCTGTGGCAGTGGCGGCGGAACCGGGTGTCGCTGGAGGGCGGGCGGCGGATCACCGGCCACCTGGTGGTGACCGAATTGGACGAGGCCACCGAGCGAATCGCCGACGCCTGGGCCGACCGACCCGGCGGGCGGGAACTCCTGGCCGGGGCGCGGAACCTGTTGTACGACTCGTCGACCGCGCTGCGGTTCACCGACTTCATCACCGTCCCCGCCTACGAATTGATGCCGTGACATGATCCCGCTCGCCCTGTCCTCCTTGCTGTCCCGCCCACCCTCCCGCCCACCCTCCCTGGAGGAAGCGTGCACCTGACTCCCGCCGACACCGAGAAGCTCCTGCTGGCCGTCGCCGGCATGGTCGCTCGGGACCGGCTCGCCCGCGGCGTCAAGCTCAACTACCCGGAAACCGTTGCCCTGCTGACCACCTGGGTGATCGAGCGGGCCCGGGACGGCCGGACGGTCGAAGACTTGATGGTCACCGGCCGGGACGTGCTGGGGCGCGACCAAGTGATGGACGGGGTTGCCGAGATGCTGCCCGACGTGCAGGTCGAGGCCACGTTCCCGGACGGCCGCAAGCTCGTCACCATCCACCAACCGATCGCCTGAGGAGGCGGCTATGGCGGCAGGGTCGACAAGCGGGCCCGGGGCGATCCGGATCGCGCCCGGATCGATCGAGCTGAACGCGGACCGTACGGATGCGGAGCGGATCGAGCTGGTCATCGTGAACACCGGGGACCGGCCGGTGCAGATCGGCTCACACGTGCATCTGCCGGACGTGAACACCGCCTTGTCGTTCGATCGGGAAGCGGCCCGTGGGTTCCGGCTGGACATCCCGTCCGGCACCTCCCGCCGGTTCGAACCCGGCGCGTCGCGCGCCGTCGCCGCGGTGGCCTTCCGGGGCGCGCGGCGGGTGCCGGGGATCCAGATCAAGCCCTCCTCCGATCAGGAGCTGTAGATGGTGCAGATTCCGCGCGCGGACTACGCGGCGCTCTACGGGCCGACCGTCGGCGATCAGGTGCGCCTGGGCGACACCGACCTGTGGATCGAGATCGAGCAGGACCACACCGCCGGCGGCGAGGAGGCGGTGTTCGGCGGCGGCAAGTCGATCCGCGAGTCGATGGCCCAGGGCGGTACCACCCGCGCCCAAGGCGCGCCGGACACCGTCATCACCAACGCGATCGTGCTCGACCACTGGGGCATCGTCCGCGCCGACGTCGGCATCCGGGACGGCCGGATCGTGGCCATTGGCCGGGCCGGCAACCCGGACATCGCCGACGGCGTGCACCCGGACCTGCGGATCGGGCCGTCCACCGACATCATCTCCGGCGAGGGCAAGATCCTCACCGCCGGTGGGATCGACACCCACGTGCACCTGGTCTCGCCGTCCCAGATCGTCGAGGCCCTCGCGACGGGTTTGACCACCCTGGGCGGCGGGGGCACCGGGCCGTCGGAAGGAACGAAGGCGACGACGGTGACGCCCGGCGCCTGGCATCTGGAGACGATCCACCGGTCCATCGACCCCTATCCGGTCAACCTGTTGCTGCTCGGCAAGGGCAATACGGTCTCTCTCGAGGCGCTGCGCGAGCAGGCGCTGGCCGGGGCGGGCGGCTACAAGCTGCACGAAGACTGGGGATCCACGCCGGCCGCGATCGACGCGGCGTTGCGGGCCGCCGACGAGTGGGGATTGCAGGTCGCGCTGCACTCCGATTCGCTCAACGAGGCCGGCTACGTGGCGTCCACGATCGCCGCGATCGGCGGCCGGTCGATCAGCGCCTTCCACGTGGAGGGGGCCGGCGGTGGGCACGCGCCGGACATCCTGACGATGGCCGGACTGCCGAACGTCATCCCCGGGTCGACGAACCCGACGTTGCCGCACACGGTGAACACGGTCGCCGAGCACCTGGACATGCTGATGGTGTGCCACCACCTGAACCCGGCGGTGCCGGAGGATCTGGCGTTCGCCGAGTCCCGGATCCGGGCGACGACCATCGCGGCCGAGGACATCCTGCACGACATGGGCGCCGTGTCGCTGACCTCGTCCGATGCACAGGCGATGGGCCGGATCGGTGAGGTGGTGTGCCGCACCTGGCAGGTCGCCCATGTGATGAAGAATCGACGCGGTGATATCGGCGGTGGGCTGCCCGCCGACAACTTCCGGGCCCGCCGGTACATCGCCAAGTACACGATCAATCCGGCGATCGCGCACGGCATCGACCACGAGGTCGGGTCGGTGGAACCGGGCAAGCTGGCCGACCTGGTGCTCTGGGAGCCCAAGTTCTTCGGCATCCGGCCCGCGGTGGTACTCAAGGGCGGCGGCCTGGTGTGGGGCGCGCTGGGCGACCCGAACGCGTCCATCCCCACCCCGCAGCCGGTCATCATGCGGCCGGCGTTGACCGACGCGATCGGGGCGCAGCTGTCGCTGTCGTTCGTCTCGCCGTACGCGATCGAGGACGGGCTGGCCTCGCGGCTCGGGCTGAAGCGCAGGCTGGCCGCGGTCAAACCCACCCGGGAGGTCGGCAAGGCGCAGATGATCAACAACGACACCCTGCCGGACATCGTCATCGAGCCGGACACGTTCGAGATCTCCATCGACGGCGAGGTGGTCGTCCCGGCGCCGGCCGAGAAACTGCCGCTGGCCCAGCTGTACTCGCTCTTCTGACCCTCCCTGCTGTTGATCATGCAAAAGGTGTTCTGATGGCAGGGTCATAAAGACACCTATTGCATGATCAACACCAGGGGAGGGGAAGGTGGGCACCGGTGAGCACCGCGGACCTGCATGACGAGGACGGCGATCGCCTCCGGTCCGGCGGCATGACGGTCGTCTTCGATCCGGCGGAGAACGGGCCGCGCGGGTACGTCAACGGCGGCATCGGTTGTGGCACCCTCGCCGGATTCGTCGGCGGCACCGCGACGGTGACCCTGCGAGCGCCGGTGCCGGTGGGCGTGCCGCTGGACGTGCGTTCGGTTCCGGCCGGGGTGGAGCTGACGCTCGCGGACCGCGTGCTGGCCGACGCGGTGCCGGCCGACCCGTTCGACGTCGAACCGCCGTACCGGCCGACCGCGTCCCAGGCGCGGGCCGCCTGGGACGCGCACCCGTTCCGCGGCCTGGACCTGCCGCTGTCCGACTGCGTGGTGTGCGGAGCCAAGCGGCTCGACGGCCTGCGGATCTGCTTCGGCCCGGTGCCTGGGCATCCGGAGATGACGGCGAGCCCTTTCACCGTGCCGGCGCGGTTCTGCACCGACGGGGTGCTGCGTGAACCGGCCGTCTGGGGCGCGCTGGACTGCGTGAGCTATCCGGCCGAGGCGGTCCGCCGCGGCCGCTTCGCGCTGCTCGGCCGGCTCACCGCGCACCCGCGGCGGCCGATCCGGTCGGGCGAGGAGTTGATCGCGGTGGGCTGGACCGAGTCGATCGGCAACCGCTCGATGCGCACGGCCAGCGCGCTGCTGGCCGGGGACGAGGTGGTCGCCTCGGCGCGGGCGG
Source organism: Nakamurella sp. (assembly GCA_036524715.1). Classification (GTDB taxonomy): domain Bacteria; phylum Actinomycetota; class Actinomycetes; order Mycobacteriales; family Nakamurellaceae; genus Nakamurella. Next base: position 4,632 of record DATDBV010000044.1, read on the forward strand.
TCTGGGTGGAGGCGAAACCCGATGCGCTGTGAATCGAGTGGGCAGAAGGTGCCCGTTCGGGCCGCCGTGAAGGGCACCTTCCGCACACTCGGTCCGCCGGCCGCCGGGGAAGGGACCGGATGAGCGAGGTGCTGTTGATGCTGCTGGCCGACGCCCGGCTGCCCACCGGCGCGCACACCCAGTCGGCCGGGCTGGAACAGGCGATGCGGCAAGGACTTTCCCTTGCCGAAGTGCCCGAGTACATCCGGGCGAGGCTGCGCACCGTGGTGGCGGTGGAGGCAGGTGCGGCTGTGGTGGCACGGCACCTGGTCGCCACCGCAGCCGAGCCGGTCCGCGCCCTTCAGGCGGTCGACGACGCATGGCGCGCGCGGACCATCAGCCCGGCGCTGCGGGAGAACGCCGAGGTGCTCGGGCGCGGGTACACGAGGCTGGTCGGCGGCCTCTGGCCGGCCGCTCCCGCCGCGCAGGCCCTGCGCGCGGTCCGCAGGCCCACCCGGGCCGTCGCCATCGGTGTGGCCGGGGCCCTGGCCGGGCTGTCCGCCGCGCAGGTCGCCCGGCTGATCGGGTACGACGACACGCAGACGGTCGCCGCGGCCGCGCTCAAGATCGATCCTCTCGACCCGCTCGTCGCGACCGGCTGGGTGCTCCGGGCCGAGGAGAGCATCGAGCGCATGGTGGCCGCGGTGTCCCCGCTGACAGAGATCGCCGCGATCCCGGCCGTCGCCGGCCCGCTGATCGAACAGTGGGCCGAGGTCCATGCCGCGACGGGCCGGCGACTGTTCCGGGCCTGATGCCCGTCGCACCGGCGACTGTTCCGGGCCTGATGCCCGTCGCAACCGGATACTTTCCGGACCGTCCGGAAGCACTTTCCCGACACCCGGAAACGCCGAGCCAGTTCAACAAATCGGCTGACGCCAGCCCTTCCTCACCGACGGCGGCAGGGGGCATCGGGCGAAGCACCGATTGTGACGACTGGGGCCAGTGAGGCTAACGAGACAACTGCTGAAGAGGTCGTAGTGTGCTGGCAGTGTGAGATTGTAGGAGGTGTGTCGTGGCGGACGGCAGCGCGATCGAATGGACTGAGGCGACGTGGAACCCGACGACGGGCTGCGATCGGATCTCCGCCGGCTGCGACAACTGCTACGCGTTGACGCTTTCGAAGCGCCTCAAGGCGATGGGCGCTGTCAAATACCAGAACGACGGTGACGAGCGGACCAGCGGACCTGGCTTCGGTATCACCGTTCATCCGGCGGCGTTGCGCGTGCCCTACCGCTGGGCCGGGCCGCGGCTTGTGTTCGTGAATTCGATGAGCGACCTGTTCCATGCCAGGGTGCCGGTGTCGTTCGTACGCGATGTGTTCGCGGTCATGGCCGACACACCCAAACATACGTACCAACTGCTCACCAAACGCAGCCGTCGACTTCGACAGCTTGCAGATCGGCTCGACTGGCCCGCAAACCTCTGGGTGGGCGTCTCGGTAGAGGACGAGCGGGCGATGCACCGAGTCGACGATCTCCGGCAAGTGCCGGCATCGGTGCGGTTTCTCTCATGCGAGCCTCTCATTGGTCCATTGTCGGACCTCGACTTGACCGGAATCGGCTGGGTCATCGCCGGTGGCGAGTCGGGGCACGGACATAGACCCCTCGACGGCGAATGGGTACGCGCGATCCGAGACGAATGCGCGGCTTCAGACGTGCCGTTCTTCTTCAAGCAATGGGGCGGGCGGACCCCGAAGGCTCGAGGCCGGGAATTGGACGGCCGCCTATGGAACGACATGCCGATACGGGCGGCCGCAAGTTAACCGTCCGCGCTCATGCCGTAGGGCAATACGGGAGGCTCGTGTTGGTAGAGCTTGTCCGGCTCCACGAGTTTGGGCGGCGCAGGAAACAGCCCCAGAATGCCGGCCTTCTCTTCGCGCCTCTCGCGCATCAATGCTGCGGCCTCCGCCTGCATCTTCGGACGCTGTTTCGCGGCCTTGTCATAGATGAATGACATGATCCTGTCACCGGCCGCGTTATCCGTCGCGAAGATCATCGTGTAAATAGGACTGCCGTTGGTGTTCTTCATCTCGAAGCTGTGGGTGCTGCCGTACCCGAGCACTCGCTCCAGACGCCATCGCATCAGGTTGACCAGTTCCCTGCGGAGCTCGGCTGGTTCGAGCACATCGTCGGTCCGCGCGCTGTAGATCGGCGCCCAATCGCGCGTGCCGTACAGCGCGTCCACTCTCGCTGCGAACGCTTCCCACGTCGGGTAATCAGCGGCAGACAGTCCGCGAGGGAGCATACTGTGGGCCAGCAGGAGCCAGAGTTCGACCTTATATCGTTTGCCGTCCTGGCGAGCCTTCTTGAACGCGGCCAGCTTTGCCAGCGTTGACCACTCGACCTCAGCAGCAAACTGGTCGATGAGGGCGAACGTCGCTGCGTGACTGTACGGTACCAACGCGGCCAAGGCAGCGTCGATCCTTCGGTTGCAATCGCCCTCGTAAACAGTTATGCCTCGGCCCGGGAAGGATTGGCGTAGGTCGGCCTCGAGTCGCTTCGCCTGCGTTGGCAACTCGAACAGCACGACTTTGGTGAAGGAAGGGGTCGTCGCGAGCGCGATCCGCGGCGAGCCGTCGATCGGCCGGCCGGTCGTACGGCTTGTGTTCTGGGCAGCCCCAGCGAAAAGGTCGAGATATACCGTCGCTCCCGCGCCCTTCGACGCCGTCGTGAATGCTGGCAGGTACTGAGACAGCATGTCGAGCTTGTGTTCAGTCCAATAGCCCCATTGTCGGTTCTTGGTCATGACCCCCTCATTCCTCATTCGGTTCCGACCATCGTCGCACTCCGAGGCGCGAACCCTCGAATGAATCGCTGCACGTACCTGTATCCCGGATGAGACGGCGAGAGTCAGCGAGGGTGACGTTTCTAGTTCCTGCTGATCCAACTCGGCTCGGTCCACCGATTGACGGCCGTCGACGCAACCTTTCCTCGTCGGGTGTTCGCCTGGTGTTCGCCAAGCTCAGCCTCGCTCGCTGCGAGATCCCGGCTCGCGTGCCCTGGGCCTTATGCGCTGGCACGACGGTCGGCGCGGTCCCGTGGCATCCCGCCGGTTAGGCTGTCTCGTGCCAGATGCTGCATCACCCCCCACCCGGACCACCCTGCGGCTCGGCGTCGCCGGCCCGGTCGGGACCGGCAAGTCGTCGATCATCGCGCTCGTCTGCCGGGAGCTGGCCGGCGAGTTGCAGCTCGGCGTCATCACCAACGACATCTACACCGACGAGG
>DATDBV010000045.1:0-2591 GCA_036524715.1 Nakamurella sp.
ACGCCCGCGCGGAGGACGAACGCGATGATCAGCGCGACCAGCGCAACGACGGCGACACCAATGACGATGACTTGATCACTACCGGTGATGGCGATTTCCGCAGCAGCGGCACTGGTGGACATCGAACTCCTGATCCATGCACAAGGGGTGCAGATTCGTGTGCCGGTCAACTCGATGTGACCGGCGCTGGTCTTCTCTTCGTCGGTCCCCCGCGGTCCGACGTGACGCTCAGTACTCTAGAGCACGGCCCCGACAGCTCGGCGCATAGCAGCAATGCCGTCACGTCGCACGTCCACCGGACCGGCTGTCCGACCGGATCTGGACAATGCTGGCGTGACCACTTCGAACCCAACGGGCTTCCGAGGTGACGTGGGGTCGTTGCTGAATCGGTCCAGCACTTCCGATGTGACTTCGGTCACATCCGCAGGTCCCTATGTGCGAAGGCTGTCGTGGTCACCGGGTTCGGCCGTCGAGTGGCCCGGGTGGGTACCGCAGAACGTTCGTGACGCGTTGCGGACCGTGGGCATCGAACGGCCCTGGACCCATCAAGCCTGGGCCGCGGACCGGGCGCACGGCGGAATGGATGTCGTGCTGGCCACCGGCACCGCGTCCGGGAAGTCGCTCGGCTATCAACTCCCGGGGTTGACCGCGATCTCGAACGACCCACGGACGACGGTGCTGTACCTGGCCCCGACCAAGGCGCTGGCCGCCGACCAGTTCGGCGTGCTGTCCGGATTTCCGGTGCCGGGGCTGCGGCCGGCCGTCTACGACGGCGACACCCCCGGCGACGAGCGCGACTGGGCCCGGGCCCACGCGAACTGGCTGCTGACCAACCCCGACATGTTGCACCTGGGCCTGCTGCCCCATCACTCGAACTGGGCGCGACTGTGGCGGCGGTTGGCATACGTGGTGGTCGACGAGTGCCATGCCTACCGGGGAGTTTTCGGTTCACACGTGGCGCTGGTGCTGCGCCGGCTGGTGCGAGTCGCCCGGCTCTACCGATCGGACCCGGTGTTCGTGCTGGCGTCGGCCACCTCGGCCGAGCCGGCCGCCGCGGCCGGTCGGCTGATCGGACGCCCGGTGCACGCGATCACCCGGGACGGCTCGCCGCGACCGGCGGTGGACTTCGTGCTGTGGGAGCCGTCGGCCGGCACGGGCGACGGAGGCAGCGGCTCGCTCGATGACGTGGATGACCGGACCGCGCGCCGACCTTCGGCGCACGCCGAGGCGGCCCGGCTGCTGGCGGATCTGGTGGCCGGCGGTGCCCGCACGCTGACCTTCGTCCGCTCCCGGCAGGGGGCCGAGCAGGTCGCGCTGGCCGCCCGGCGACGGCTGCACCGGATCGCGCCCGACCTGGTGCCGCGGGTCGCCGCCTACCGCGGCGGCTACCTGCCGGAGGATCGGCGCGAACTCGAACGGGCCATCGACTCGGGCGAGTTGCTCGGCCTGGCCAGCACCAACGCGCTGGAGCTGGGCATCGACATCGCCTGCCTGGACGCGACCGTCATCGCCGGGTATCCCGGCACCCTGGCCGCGTTGTGGCAGCAGGCAGGTCGCGCGGGTCGAGGTGGTGCGTCCGGTCGACGCGCACTGGTGATCTTCGTCGCCCGCGAGGATCCGCTGGACACCTACCTGGTCCGGCATCCGGAGGCGGTGTTCGACCGACCGGTGGAGTCGGCGGTGATCGACCCGACCAACCCGTTCGTCCTCGGCCCGCACCTGACCTGCGCCGCGGCCGAACACCATCTGACCCCGGCCGACCTGGACCTGTTCGGCGGCCGGGCCGCCCGATCGGTGCTCGACCAGCTGGTGGACCGGCGGATCCTGCGGCGGCGGCCCACCGGATTCTTCTGGGCGAATCCGGGCCATCCGGCGCAGCGGGTGAACCTGCGCGGATCCGGGGCCACGCAGGTGGCCGTCGTCGACCGGGACAACGGCCGGCTGCTGGGCACGGTGGACGCGCACCGGGCACCGTCGTCGGTGCACACCGGGGCCGTGCATCTGCACCGGGGCGAGTCCTACGTGGTGGACGAGTTGGATCTGGAGGCCGGGGTGGCCCACCTGCGGGCGGACCGTCCGGAGTGGACGACGGTGCCCCGATCGGTGTCGACGGCGTCGTTCGCCGGGGAGCAGCACTCCCACGCCGCCGGGCCAGGGGTTCGCGTGGGCGTCGGGCCGGTCGAGCTGACCACCCAGGTCGTCGGGTACCTGCGGCGCCGCCTCACCGGGGAGGTACTGGACCAGGTGGAGCTCGACATGCCCCGGCAGACCCTGCCGACCAGGGCCGTCTGGTACACCGTCAGCCCCGACGCGCTGCGCGCCGCCGGTCTGCGCGATTCGGCCGTGCCGGGCGCGCTGCACGCGGCCGAACACGCGGCGATCGGCCTGCTGCCGCTGTTCGCCGGGTGCGATCGGATGGACGTCGGCGGCCTGTCCACCGCGGCGCACCCGGACACCGGAGAGCCGACGGTGATCGTCTACGACGGCTACCCGGGCGGGGCCGGCTTCGCCGATCGCGGCCACGAGGCGATGCCGGCCTGGCTGACCGCGGTGCGGGACGCCGTCGCCGGCTGTCCCTGCGAGGTCGGGTG